>JAFAMM010000228.1 GCA_019233375.1 Acidobacteriaceae bacterium | reverse complement strand
GACAACGAGCTATTGCCGCTGTCCCAGATAGCACCGGGAAGCAGAAGACAGCAGCCCATTGCTGCCAAAACGCGAAGAACCTGCATTTTTGCTATGGTACCCTTCGCCACAGACCTCATGATGTTTGCTCCGCGTTCGTTGTTCGTTGTGTGGGTGGCCGGCTGCGCTTTGCCGTTTTGCGCCGCGGCGCAACAGGCGGGACAACAGATATTCAGCTCCACTTGTGCGGCCTGCCACGGTCTCGACGGGCGCGGCGGCGAGCATGCCCCGAATATCGCGACGGATCCAAATGTGCAAGGCCTCAGTGATCGCGACTTATTGACCATCGTTCGGAAAGGCATCCCGGCCGCCGGTATGCCCGGCTTCGCCTCCTCACTCGACGAGGGCCAGATCCAGGTTGTCGTAAAGTACCTGCGCACATTGCAGGGTCAGGGCAAAGCCGTCGCAGTGACCGGCGATCCTGAACAGGGCCGTGCCCTTTTCTTTGGGGCCGGCGGTTGTTCAACCTGCCACATGATAGACGGGCAAGGCGGATTTCTCGGAGCTGATCTCTCCAGTTACGGCGCCATGCACACGCCCGCCGAGATTCGGGAACTTATCGCCGATCCCAACAAGGATCCGGACCCGCGGCATGGAACCGTGATAGTGATAACTCGTGCCGGGAAGAAATATACCGGCATTATTCGGAACGAGGACAATTTTTCTTTGCAGGTGCAAACCCCCGATGGGAATTTTCATCTTTTCGAAAAGTCTCAACTGGCTCATATCGAGCGCCCGGCACAGTCTCTTATGCCTTCTGATTACGAATCCAAGTTAGGTAAGAAAGGCATAGACGATCTGGTCAGCTATCTGGTTAAGACCTCGGCTTCACATCCGGCAGCTCCCGAAAAAAATGACGACGAATAAACGCATGCATACCCGAACCCGCCGCGCTCTGACGCTCATGGCCTTCGTGCCACTGCTGTCGTGCTGCTTTGCATTTCAAAATGCCGAAAACGCGCCGCGCAAGTTCGAGCTTATTGCGCATTCGTCTTCTTTCTGGAACCTTTTTGACCGAAACGCAACGCTGACTACCGTCGCAACCGGCTTCGGCTTCACGGAAGGCCCGGTCTGGGATCCGGCCGGTTTCATCTACGTCAGCGATGAGGAGCAGAACAAGATCTACCGGGTGTATCTCGACGGCCACAAAGAGACGCTGCTTTCCTTAGGCGACCCGGATGGAAACACGTTCGATCAGCAGCAGAGACTTATCGATACGGCAAGCGTCTTGCGCGCGATCATACGCGTCGATCCCGACGGACACTACACGGTCTTAGCGGACCGCTACCAGGGCCAGCGGTTTAACAGCCCGAATGACGTCGTTCTCGGCCCTGACGGCGCCATCTATTTCACCGATCCGACGCTCGACTTACCCAAAGGCGAAAAGCAGGAAACACCGTTTCAAGGCGTGTACCGGCTTGGCCAGGACGGAAGCGTGCGGCTGCTGATCAAAGACATGTCGCAGCCGAACGGCCTGGCGTTTTCTCCCGACGGGAAACGCCTGTACGTGGATGACAGCGAACGCCGGGATATCCGGGTTTTCGATTTCTCAGCCGATGCAACCGTCTCCAACGAGCGGCTGTTCGGTGAGGAAAAGGAGTCCGGAAACGCCGTCCCGGACGGTATGCGCGTCGATCTATCTGGCAATCTGTATGTCACCGGCCCCAAGGGTATCTGGGTTTGGGATCCGCATGGCAATCACATCGGGACCATCGCTCTACCGGAGCAACCGGCCAATCTTGCATGGGGCGGAAAAGAGTACAGCACGCTCTACATCACGGCGACGCATTCGGTTTATAGCCTCCCGACGAAAGCGCACGGCTTTATGCCGTATCTGAAGCATCAACAGCCGGCCAAATAGCTGCTATGGTTTCTTGCTTGCCGGGTTGAGAGCATCCCACCGCGGATCGCCCACCTCGGTATAGTTCGGCGGCAGCGTTTTCCAATCAGGGCGGCTGACACCGTTCAGGTCGTATACGATTCTTCCTGCTTTGATGGTCATCTCGCACTCGAGCTTCTGTTTTCCCTGCATGCGCGCGCCATACATGTCGGTGAAGCCGAAAGTGCCCTCCGCCAACCGCAGCACGCTCACGTCGGCGGGTGACCCGATCGACAGATTGCCTAATTCATCGTGATGAATTTCACGCGCCGGATTCCAGGTGGACCGTGCAATCACCTCATCCAACGAAAGTCCGAGCGCCAAAAACTTGCTCATGAGGTTCAGCATGTCTTTCATACCCGCGTTCATGCTGCCGATGTGGAGATCGGTCGAAATCGAATCGGGAAGAAAGCCCTGCTGAATCGCGGGCGCGGCGATTCGCCAAGCAAAACTTCCGCCGCCGTGACCGACATCGAAGATCACGCCGCGCTTGCGTCCGTCCCACATGCCAGGGTTCAGCTTGCCATCCGGCAAAAGCTCGTTTCGAAGGCCGGAATAACAATGCGTATAGATGTCTCCAGGCCGAAGTTTCTGAGTAAGCAGGACCTGTATCGGCCGCTCCGGCTTATTCGCGCCGAAATCGACCATCACGGGTATGTTAGCCATCGTGCCGGCCTCCACAGCATGTTCCACCGGCGTCCACTCAGGCCCCGAATAGTGCGCCGTTTTGATCCCGATAATCAGCCCTCGATATCGCTTCGCAATGTCCGCAGCCGTCTGCGGATCCATATCGGCGAGATTGTCTTCGTACTTCGGGCCGCGCATGCCGGCACCCACGATATTCAAGAACGCGAGCACACGTGTCTTTGAGCGATCAATAACGTGCTGCTTAAAATCCTCGAAGTTGCGAGCGCCGGACGAGCCTGCATCGGCAACCGTTGTCACACCGGATCGAAACGTGAACCCGTCGGGGAAAACACTGTTATCGCCGGCGTATGAATTCCGCTCGCCCGTGCTTGCGTAAACATGCACGTGTATATCAACCAGACCAGGCGTAACGTACAGGCCGGTTACGTCCACGGTCTTTAGCGCCGTGGACGGATCGATGTGTTCGGCGACTGCGGCGATCAAGCCGTTGCGAATGGCGAGGTCCCGTACTGCATTGATGCCGTTCTTTGCGTCGATGACGTGCCCGCCTCGCAATAACAGATCGTATTGCGGCTGTTCAAAGGCAGACATACAGACCGCCGGAAAGAAACTGAAACAAAAGAACAAAAATATATGCCACAGAGTTGTCATGAGGTGAAGTGGTCTGATCGCGACGATTCAAAGCACATCATGGTATCGCGACGATAAACTGATTTCAGATCGTTCGCGTTAAACGCTCCTTAGGAGAATCTATGTACACCCGTCGAAGAGAGTTCCTCGAAACTGCATTTCTGGGCGCCGCCGCTGCTGTAACGCAATCGAGAAGCAGCGCCGCGCAAACGAGAAATGCCGGCATCCCGGGTCCGTATCCGGGGCGAGTGATTGCAGTCGAGCATTCTGAATGCATCGTTTCCGGCGTTTACCAGCAGCAGACGATCGGGCAAATGGTCGATCGCGGCATGACGGATCTCACAGGCGCCCCCACGGCGCAGGAGGCATGGCGCTCGCTGTTCACGGCAGGAGATGTCGTCGGCATCAAAGTGAGCCCGGTGGGCGGTCCGAAGCTCTGCTCCGATGCGAGCGTTCTGCACGCCATCATGGACGGACTGAATCAGGCGGGCGTCCCGGATACCAGCATCATCGTCTTTAACCGGTACCGTGAAGAAGCGATGGAGTGCGGCATGGATAAGTGGCTGCGGCCGGGCAACCGTTTCGTGGCAGCCTCGCCCCGCTATGATGACCTGCAGCTCGACATGGGCGGCTATGACGAGAATCATTTTATGGAGATGGCCTTGGTGAAGCCCGGTGACGATCCGAATAATCCGCACTCCCGCCGCTCATACGTCGCCAAAGTAGTTACTACGCAGGTTAACAAGATCATCAACCTTCCCGTTCTGAAGCACCATCAGTCGGCGGGTGTGACCATTACGCTCAAGAACATGTCGCACGGTTTTGTAAACAACGTCAATCGCAGTCACATCACGCCCACCGCGAACGCCTGCGGCATGTTCATTCCTTCCGTGGTCAACTTGCCGGTTATTCGCGAAAAAGTAGTCCTTCATGTAGTCGACGCGGTCAGAGCTTCTTATCACGGCGGGCCGTCCGGCAAGCCGCAGTTCATCTGGGAGCCGAAGACACTGTACTTCGGAACGGATCCGGTCGCTCTGGACAAAACCGGGCTCAAAGTCATCGACGCCAAGCGGCAGCAAATGGGCATGGCCAGTGTCGCGCTCTCGAAGCCGGACAACGCGAGCCATTTTCTGAACTGCCAGGTGGAACACATCGAGATCGCGGGAATGCTGGGACTCGGCGTATTTGCTGACGACAAAATCCAGGTAAAGAGCGTGCGCCTGGCCTGAGCGCGATATGACCAAACTCAGCGGGATTCTGCTCGCCAGCGCTTTTCTTTTTGCCGCGTTCGTACTTAAGAGCCGTACGGCGGAGAGTGCGGAGGACAACCTCACGGAGGGTTTTCGGCTCGTCGAAGTTGCCTCCGTCTCCGATGCGATGGAACAGCTATACGGCAAGCGCGCATACATGTCGCATGAGATGCGGCCATTGAACACGACGAAGTTCGCCGGCCCGGCCGTGACGGTCCTGCTCAAGAAAGAAGAAAACACGGAAGGCTCCAAAGCTCTTCAGGGCATGCTCGACACCATCGATGAATCGACGCCGGGATCGGTCTACGTCATGGTGGTGGAAGACGGCGCAGATTATGCCGGCGTCGGCGGGCTGATGAGTACCGCCATGAAATTTCGCGGGCTGGCCGGCGCAGTGGTGGATGGCGGCATTCGCGATACGCCACAGATCACCAAGCTTCAGTTCCCTGTGTTCAGCCGGGGCGTGGTTCCTTCAACGACCATCAATCATTACCGGTTCGCCGGCAAAAACATTCCGGTCACCTGCGCAGGCGTGCCCGTGCGGGCTGCCGACATCGTTGTGGCCGACATGGACGGAGTCGCGGTCGTGCCGCGCGAGCATGCCGCCGAGGTGCTGAAGAAAGCTCAGCAACTCGATGACACCGAGCACAGCATGATCCCGTTCATCGAGAAATACCGATCGATTCGCGAGGCCGTCGCCAAGTTCGGCAGGTTATAGCCGTTCAGATATAGGCGATGACGTCGATTTCGACGAGCGATTTTCCAGGCACTCCAGCCGCCGCAATCGTCGTACGAACAGGGGGTTCGGCTCCGAAGCGGCCCATGAAGACCTCATTCATGTCGGCGTAGTCTTTCAAATCCGCCAGATACACCTGACACTTCAAAACCTTGTCCATGGAGGAGCCGGCTGCTTCCAGATTCTTTTGGATTTCGTCCAGGACGTGTTTTGTGTGTGCCTTGATGTCGCCTTCGAAATGCGCTCCAATACCTGAAAGAAAAAGTAAGTTGCCATAGGCCACGATGGGGCTGAAGAGCTGGGGCTTTTCCGGCTTCTTCCCGCTCGGGTAGATGATTCGCTTTGCGGGAGCAGCTTGCGCCGCAGCGGGCGCCCCCGTCACTCCCGCAGCCGCGGCTACGGTTGCGCCTTTGGCAATGAAAGTTCTTCGATTCGATTTGGTCAATTCTTCTCCTCGCGTGTTACGTGCTTTTCAAACACTATACTCTTGCCCTGCGCGAGCGCACCGAAAGCATCAACACTCCGGAAAGCAACAACGAGACCGACATGGCGAGAAAGCTAGCTTGAGAGCTGTGGGTCACACCTTGAAGAAGTCCCACAAACCATGCGCCGATGAAGGCGCCGAGTGCTCCCAGGCTGTTGATGAACGCCATCGCCTGCCCCGCGACGTTGCGCGGCAGCATCTCGGGTATGTACGCGAAGAACGGGCCATAGGGGGCGTACATCGCCGCGCCTCCGACTACCAGGAATGCGTATGCGAGCCAAAAACTCTGTCCGACCGCGATGAACGAGAGAAAAAACGCTATGCCGGACGCAATCAGGAAGGGCCAAATGTAACGCCTTCGGCGGCGCGTGCGGTCCGATGCGTGTGAGACGAGCAGCATCGCACAGGAGGCCAGCAGATAGGGGACGGCATTCAGCAGGCCTGTGATGCCGATTCCGCGGGCGGCACCGGTTTGAAGAATGCTTGGCAGCCAGAGGACGAAACCGTACACTCCCACACTCCACAGAAAAAACAGCGCGCCCAGAATGAGTACTCGCGGCGTGAGCAGCGCTTCGGACACGCGCGAAAACCGCGGCAGGCGCTGCTGCTCCCTGGCCAGCCTGCTGTTGAGGGCAAGCCGTGCTTCAGGCGGCATCCAGCGCGCCTGATCAGGATTGTCATGGATCAGCCCCAGCCAGAAGAACGCCCAGATGACGGCGGGAATTCCTTCGAGCACAAATGCCATCTGCCAACCGACACCGTGAATCAGATAGCCGGTCACGGCCGACATCCAGAGGACTGTGATCGGATTGCCCAATATCAAGATGGTATTGGCCCGCGATCTCTCGTCTGAGGTGAACCAGTCCGTCAGCAGGATCAGCAGCGCCGGGAGAATGAAGCTCTCGGCAACGCCGAGCAGGAGGCGGTCCAGCGCCAGGAGCCAGAAATTCTGGATCACGCCGGTGAGGGCAGCGAGCGTTCCCCAGGCGAGCTGAGCCCAAAAGACAAGCTTTCTCACGCTGCGGCCGCGCGCGTATGATGCTCCGGGAACCTGGAACAGAAAATAGCCGAGAAAAAACAGCGAGCCGAGCAGCGCCGAACGGGAGGCGGTGATATTAAGCGTCTTTGCCATGCCCGCCGCCGCGCCAAAACCGTAGTTGGCGCGGTCCAGGTACGCGAGGCTGTAGGTGAGGAACACGGGCGGCATGATCCGCAACCAGCGGTTTTGGGCATTGGTCTGCTGTGCGGTTTCAGATACCTGCGAAGCCGCTGCTTCGAAATTTCCATTCATTCGTCACCTATAGTATTAAGCCGCACAGTCACAACATTCATTTCTTGCTGGTCACAAGCGCGGCTGACGCCGCGCGCGGTCTAAAGGCCACGGCCCGAGTTCGGTATATGCTGGTTGCAATCCATGGAGCGGCCGTGCTGAAGAACGGAATCCTGAACCCAGCTATCAATTCACTGATCAGCCGTGTCCGGCACACGAACACGCTTGTGATCGCGGATCGCGGATTCCCTTTCTGGCCCGCTATCGAAACAGTGGACATCGCGCTCATCGACGATATTCCTCGCGTCCTCGACGTCTTTTTCGCCATCCGGTGCAACTTCTCTATAGGAAGAGTTTTCATGGCCGAAGAATTCATCGCGGCCAATAAGCCCGAAACGAGGACGCGCTTCGAAAATGCTATGAAGGAGCTGGCGATTGTTTACGAACCGCATCAGACGTTCAAGACCCGCGTCCCCGGCAGCATCGGCTTAATCCGTACGGCCGACACCGTACCATACGCAAACATAATCCTTGAATCAGCCTGACAGAGAGCAAGAATGCACAGCAGCATCAGCGGCGTGACCGGCGCCAAACCCGCGCCCTCCTCTCAGCACCCGCTCTTCTCGCGCGAGAACGCCGTACCCTTTTTTCTGGTCACCGCTCTGTTCTTTCTCTGGGGCATCCCGAACAATTTGAATGACGTCCTGATCCGCCATTTCATGACGTCGTTTGAAATTACGCGCTTCAAAGCCGGGCTGGTGCAATCGGCGTTCTATTTCGGATACTTTCTGCTCTCAACGCCCGCCGCGCTTCTTATGCGCCGGTTCGGGTATAAGGCCGGGTTGTTGACCGGACTTGGGCTCTACGGCCTTGGATGCCTGCTCTTCTGGCCCGCGGCCGTCATTCAAAGCTACGGCTCGTTTCTATTCGCGCTGTTTGTCATTGCGAGCGGACTCGCGTTTCTCGAGACGGGCGCCAGCCCATTCATCGCGCAAATCGGCGATCCCGATTCAACTGCGCGGCGCTTGAACTTCTCGCAGGCGTTCAATCCTCTCGGGTCCATTTGCGGCGTGTTGGTTGGGACTATCTTTATCTTTTCCGGCATCGAGCGAACCCCGGCTGAGATTCAGGAACTGAAAGCCGCCGGCCGGTATGCAGCGGTCCTCCACAGCGAGACAACGCGAGTTATTATGCCCTACCTCGTGCTTGGGGGCGTGGTTTTATTCTGGGCCTTTCTGATCGCACGGACGAAGTTCCCTAAATTAGGCGAAGAAAAGAACCCCGCTCATACCGGAGCGCACGGCCGCTACCGCGATCTGCTGAGATACCGGCATTTTGTCCTTGCCGTCGTCGCACAATTTTTTTATGTTGGCGCGCAGGTGGGCACCTGGAGTTACTTCATTCAATATGTACAGGATTACACGCATCAACCTGAGAAGGTGGCCGGCTATTTCCTCACGGGCACGTTAGTCGCCTTTGCCGCGGGGCGGTTTACCGCGACTTACCTGATGCAGTTCGTCCGGCCGAACCTATTGATGGGGGCGTATAGCCTAGTCAACGTCGTGTTGGTCATGATAGGCATCTTCTTCCCTGGCTGGCTTGGGCTCTGGGCCATCTTCCTGACCAGCTTCTTTATGTCGCTCATGTTCCCGACGATTTTTGCGCTCGGCTTGAGGGACCTCGGCCCTAACACGAAGCTGGGGGGATCGCTTCTTGTGATGGCGATTATCGGCGGCGCTGTTTTCACTCCTTTTATGGGTCTGGTGTTCGAGCAGACGAGAAGCATGGCTCAGGCCATGGCCGTCCCGCTTGCCTGCTATGTTTTTATCGCCTATTTCGCTTTTATTGGTTCGCGCCCGAGCCGTGCAACTTACAAACCGATGGGTGAATCACTGTAGCAGAAAGGATTCGCATGAAGATTGGAATTATCGGTTCCGGCAATGTTGGAGGAACGCTGGGCAAACGATGGGCGAAAGCAGGAAACACCGTCGTGTTTAGCTCCCGCGACCCCCAATCAGAGGAAATGAAGAAGCTTCTCTCGGAGGCTGGTTCTTCCGCCTCCGCCGGTTCGGCAGAACAAGCGGTCAAGTCCGGCGAGGTGATCGTCGTTGCGACACCTTGGCCGGCAACGCGCGAGGCCTTACAATCCGCCGGCAACTTCAACGGCAAAGTTCTTATAGACGCGACGAATCCGCTAAAGAGTGATCTTAGTCTCGACGCCGGCATGACAACCTCCGGCGCCGAGCAGGTCGCGGGCTGGGCAGCCGGAGCGAGAGTGGTAAAAGCCTTCAACACCGTTGGAAATAACATCATGGCGAACCCGAAGTTCGCCGAGGCTCCGGCCAGTCTGCTGTACTGCGGTGACGATGCGGATGCAAAAAAGACTGCGCGTGAACTCATCTCGCAACTTGGATTCGACGCAGTGGATGTTGGGCCGCTCAGCCAGGCGCGCCTTCTGGAGCCCTTCGCCGTGCTTTGGATCACGATGGCCGTCAAATACGGCTACGGACGCGAAATCGCGTTCCATTTTATGAAGCGCTGACAACATCTTTCAACCAGCACCAGTCGCGGCCTTCGGACCGCTGCCCGGTCACGAGCCCGTGAAGGATCTCGGTCAAGATCTCCGCCGTTCGCACCACGGTCATGCCAGCACGGTTGAAGTACAGATTTCCGTCGGCAAACGCGACTTTACCCGTGCGCACGGCTCGCAGTTCGCGCCACCACGGATAGTTTTCGAGAACGGGCAGTTCCCGCCTTGTGCGCTCAAGGTTGTAGCCGCAGGGTGCAATGACCAGGTATTCCGGGTCCGCATCTCTCAACTGATCTGACGGAATCGCACTGGAGTGCTGGCCATTGTTTCCGAGCGCTAGTTCTCCATTTGCGGCATCGACAAGCTGGGGGCCCCAATTGCTCATCGGGAAGACCGGGTCCGTCCACTCCAGAACGGCGACCGCCGAGCGGGGAAATTTGCGCGTTCGCGCGCAGAGCGCCGCTAGTTTTGCGCGTTCACACTCGACCAGTTCTCTCGCCCTTTGCCGGAGGTCGAGCGCTTCGGCTATCTGCGTGATTGAGGCAAATACTTCATCTACCGTGCTTGCGCTGACAGCCAACATACGAGCGCTTGCCAGGCAATCGCCGCTGCGCTCAACGTCGCCCGGGGTGACAGCGCAGACCTCACAATGACTCTGGGTTAGTATCAGATCCGGCACAAGGCGCCGGATCAACTCAACATCAATGTTGTAGAGCGGCTCGCCGCATCGAATCCTGCGACGCACTTCCGAATCGATTTCACGGCTGGAGACGGTGATGTCGAACGCGGGCTCGCTGCACTGGGGAAGCGTCTTGACCCACTCCGGGTTGTCGCACTCATGGGAGCGCCCCACCAGCCGTTCGCCTGCTCCGAGTGCGCAGACGATCTCGGTTGCACCGGCTAATAAGGAAACGACCCGCAAACCATTCTTAGTTTACCGGCCGGGACGCGAGGGGTGTGCAACGATTCCCGACGCCTCGGTGGTGTTGGCGTTTACGCCGTCCAGTGGTGTTTCGAAAGCTGAAAAAACGAAGCCAGGGGTGGCGGGTTCGGAGTCAACGTGATTTGGGCAGGTTTGCACGCGGGCTTGGGGAGCGGCGGCTTGCGCCGGCTCAATGGAGGACTGGCGCTCCTTCTGGAGTTGGCGCAGTTCGGCCATCTCCTTTTGGTACCGGCGCAGGAGGCGTGACTCCTGAATCTGCAGGTTGCGAAGCTGCTTTTCGTATGTGATGTGTGTCTGAAGCTCAATCATGCTGTTGCGGAGGGCGGGAGGGTGCTCTTCAAACATCGCTTCGAACTCGATTTGACCCTGGGCGTAGATTGCCATTTCGAGACCCGGGATGCGATTGAGACGCCACTGTGTGTCGGCGAGGGATTGAAGGAGTTCACATTCACGCAGGCCGACCGGTCTGTACTCGTTCTCATAGGCCGCTATGTGAAGGCGATACGCCTCGGCGTCATCGGAGCGCAAAAGCACAGTGCGGCCGGTTAGACCTGCTTTTACAGCGTTCAGGCACGATGTGGCCTTACCGATTTCGGACGTAGGGCCGGTGCTGAGTAGGCAATTGGCACGGTTGGCCGCAATTCGGGCTTCGCTCACGAGGGCAGTTCTCCTGAAATAGAAATGGCTCGTGAACGGTACGGGCGACCGCTTACGAGCCTGCCGGAGCATAGCACGCACAAGGGTGAAAACGAACCGCCGGAAAAAATTTCGCTTGTAAGTGCCTGAAGAGCGGCGGAATAGAGTTCAAGGCTTTTTGTGACCCGGGTTTGCGCGAGCGGCAGAAATGCTGGCGGTCTGCTACCGCGATCTACGAGCCGTGCGGGTTTGAGAGGATCCTTAGAGCTTCGTCGAATCGCGGCTGGCGCAGGTTGTGCCTGAGTTGTTCCCAATGAACCCTGCCATAAACCGTTTTTGAGTGGTTGTCCGCTAAATCGACCTCGCGCCGCCAGAACCGCCGCTGAAAATCGTAGTATGCCGGCAGCGGTTCGCGCCAATCAATCGCCTCACCCGCGGAACCCAGACTGAGGAAAGCCATAGCGTAGAACATATGGGCGAGCTGCTTCATCAGATAGAAGCGGGCTACCTGGCGCGAGCCGGGTGGCGCTCCGAAATATTCGTAAAGATACATCTGTTCCTCGGTTTCGTTGGCGACCAGCATATTCGCTACTACGGCGAGGTCGGCATAGCGATCGTTCTGGAATGCAGCCTCCCAGTCCACCAGCCACAGGCGACGACCATCGAAAAGAATGTTATCCGGCTTGAACAGGTCGTTATGACTCGGCGCCAAGTCCGGATCGAGAGATGAGTAAACGGCCGCGAGTTGCGTATATCGGGTGAAAAGAAGGTCGAGATCGGGCTGCGGCAGGATGTTCGCGGTCCGAAACTTTTGAAGAAACGCATCCAGGGCAGGACCTTTAGTAAGCAGGAATGTGCATGTGGTGTTGAAGGGGGCTACAGGGAATGGCGGCAGCGCGTGCAGTGCCCGCAGCGCGGCGGGCAAGCGAAGCAGTGCGTCTGTTGCCGGAAAGGGTACCGCTTCCACGAAATCAGTGATAGAGATGCGATCTTCCGTGCTGGCGTAATGGACGCGCGGAGCGAGCCCTGCTTCGGCGGCCGCCTGCATGCAACTGAAGTGACGCGTCATATCGCCGGGTCGAGTATTGATGCGCAACAGGTATGCAGGTCCTTTGACGACGATGCGAAAGGCCCGGTTGGAGCCGGGCCGTTCAGTCAGGTCTCGGATCTCGTCGAATGCGGCGACACCGAAAGCCTTCTTGATGCCGCGAGTCACGCCTGCGATCTGTTCTTGCGGAATGATGAAATCATCCATTCGTCAAGGCGGAGGAAATGTTCGTTCTCTCTTGCGCAGCGTCAATCGAATGAGGTCACGCCAGCGTGAAGCACGATCGCTCGCCCGCGGCTCACGACGAGCTTTTTGGCAACAGGACGGGCTGGCCATGTGGGGTGTGGCGATACGCGTCGGCCCACGCTTGCTTGCGCGCGGCGAGCGCCGCAGTGTCGGTCAAGCCTTTGCGGGTGACCAGCCGCTCGAGAGCCGCGAGCCAATGCTCGTAATAACGTGAGCCATCGTCGGGTTCACCACGATCCGCCGCCGCCTTCAATTCTGCAGCGAGTGCGGCGGCCCACTCTTTCCAGGTGAAGTGGCCCTCCGCAGACAGGCGCACCGCGAGACCGAACGCCTGAGCCTGCCATGGCTCGGCAAATGCCGGTCCCTCATCGTCACGGGGCAGCGACGGCAGAGACGTCAGGTCAGGCGCGCTCAAGGTAGCCGTCCCACAGATCAAGATAGACGGAGTCTTTGGGCGATGCGCTTTCGCCCCACAACTCCTGCGCTCGGAACCGCACGGAATAGAGGTGTTGCGGGTCTTCACCGTGAAAATGTGCATTGGTATCCGGAAACACGAAGACGCCGCGATGCCGGTCGACAACGCCCTCGCGGCCCCTCACGTAGCGCGGCAGACGGGTGTGACCAGGCGGGTTGCTTTTGCGCGCGCGAACGCGGTCACCCACGCTGAAGCGTGCTTTGGCGTCCGCTTCGGGACGAGCATAACCCGGCCGTGGCGCAACGGCAGGCCCCAGGTTGGCACTTGTGAGCGGCGGTGTTGCCTTAGTGGAACCGGGCGCCGGCCTGCCGACATCGATCTCCTGCTGTGTTACGAGGCCATGTTTCACCGACAGTGCGATATTCCGCGCCAACCATTTCTCGTAGTAGCTCATGCGCAGATAATCGGCCGGCGAAATCTGCTCGATGGTGTGACGGCCAGCATCAATGTTCCACCGCTTCCACGCACCGAGCGCGATCGTAATGGCAAAGATCCGGCCCTCCCATGGTTCGTGGAATACGGGCTCGTTTTCCTCATAGCGGATCGGTCCCATGCCGTGCATGCCGCCCATATCGTGGATGCCATTCATGCCTCGACTCCCCGCGGCGCCGCGATTTTGGCGACTCCGATCATCGAGTCACGCGTGACCAGGGCGGCAAGTTCCTCCTCCGTCATGTTCCCGGTGCCGGGCGGCCGCTCCGGGAGCACGAGATAGCGAACCTCAGCCGTGCTGTCCCATACCCGGATCTCGACATCTTCGGCTAGCTCTGTTCCAAACTCGCGCAGAACGCCGCGCGGATCGATCACAGCGCGCGAACGGTATGGGGCCGATTTATACCAGACTGGCGGCAGCCCGAGCACCGGCCACGGATAACAGGAGCATAATGTGCAGACGACCAGGTTGTGCACCGCCGGAGTGTTCTCGAGAGCCACCATATGCTCGCCTTGAGCACCCGAATATCCGAGTTCCGCGATGGCCGGACCGGCGTCTCGAAGCAGGCGCTCCTTGTAGCCGGGGTCGACCCAGGCACGCGCGACGACTCGCGCGCCATTGCGCGGGCCAATCTTGTTTTCGTAAGCGTCGATAATAGCGTCGAGAGCGGCGGGGTCGACGAGTCCTTTTTCGACGAGCAGCGATTCAAGCGCCTTTGTACGCAGCGCGGGATCGGAGGGAATGACCTGGTGATCGTGCTTATGATGTGGAGCGTCCATATTCAGTAGGCACCGGCCGTCATCGCAGCCTCCACGCTATTGTTTTTAGATCGACAGACTGTTCATCCGGCATACGGCGACTCGCGTGATTTTCGAAGTATACAGCGTTTCCGGTAGCGTGGCCCGGCGTCTCTCGTTCCGTGGCTAGCCGGACAGTGGGGGCAGACAGGAGCGCGGCGTGCATGGGTCGTGCCGGCGCGGGGGGCGTGGCGAGAGATCACAACCCGGGCGGGAGGGCTGGCTCAGTCGTTCTTGACGCCTCAGGATGCCGCGCCACCGGCGGATGCTTTCGTATCGTGCGTTTGTGGATCAGGCTTTGCCGGAAACGTCACAACAGAGCCCCAGAATTCAAAGGAAGTTCGAATAAAACGAAAAAATTCGTCCAGTTCATGCGGTTTACGGATATAACAACTGGCGTGGAGTTCGTATGCCGCGCGGACTTGTTGGGGGTTATCCGAGCCGGACACGATGACAACAGGAATCGATGTAAGTTTCGCATTGGATTTGAGCTCGGCCAACACCTCCAGACCCGATTTTTTTGGCAAATGAAGATCAAGAAAAATGATGTCCGGAAATGGATGATTCGCATACTGTTCTTCTCGCCGCAGAAAAGCGAGAGCTTCATCACCGTCCTTCACAGTGTGAATGCCTGTGGTCATTCCGGCCTCGTAAAAAGCTTCCTTGGTCAGGCGAGCTGACGCAGGGTCGTTTTCAACGATCAAAACATCAAAGGACGGCCGCAGTTCAACCGGCAGTTCGAATCTTCGTTTCATAGCCGCTGGACGAGAGGCCACTATAACAGATCACGTTCAAGGCCGACAAAAGGCGCTAATCGGGTGTGATGCTCCGTCCGGCGTCCGAACGTGCTGTTTCCGACATTGGAGCGATTACGTGAGCAGGGCGTTTACGACGTTTCCGGAGACGTCGGTCAGCCGGAAATCGCGGCCTTGGAACCGGTACGTCAGCTTCGTGTGATCGATTCCCATTTGATTCAGGATCGTCGCATGGAGATCATGCACGTCTACCGGATTTTCGGCGATGTTATAGCCCAGCTCATCCGTCTGGCCAAACGTCACGCCGGGCTTGATGCCTCCACCGGCCAGCCACATCGTGAATGCGCGCGGATGATGGTCGCGGCCGAGGAACTTTGAGTTGTTGCGCGCTTCGTTCATCGGCGTGCGGCCGAATTCCCCGCCCCAGACAACTATGGTGCTGGCGAGCAGACCGCGCTGCTTAAGGTCGAGAACCAATGCCGCGGCGGCCTGATCCGTTTCCTGGCACAAGGACGGGAGGCGGTTCACGATATCGTCGTGGCTCGACGTACCGTGGTTATCCCAGCCGCGGTGATATAGCTGGACAAATCGGACGCCGCGTTCGACCAAGCGCCGAGCCAGCAGACAATTATTCGCGAAGGACTTCTTGCCGGGCTGGACGCCGTACATGTCGCGAATGGATTGGGATTCCTGGGAGATATCGACCAGCTCCGGAACGCTCGATTGCATGCGGTACGCCATTTCATACGACGCAATTCGCGTCAGAATCTCGGGATCACCATTGCTTGCCAGATGCATCTCGTTCAGGCTTTTGAGCAGATCGAGCGACTCGCGGCGGCTCGTGGCAGAGACTCCTTCGGGATTCGTCAGGAACAGTACCGGATCACCCTGCGAGCGGAACTCGACACCCTGGTAGACAGTAGGCAAGAAACCTGTTCCCCAGCACGCCTTGCCGCCGTCCGGCTGATTTTCGCCGGAGATGAGCACGACGAATCCGGGCAGATCTTTGCACTCGCTGCCTAAGCCGTAGGTCAGCCATGAACCCATGCTCGGACGCCCGATGATCTGGAAGCCGGTGTTCATGAAGATCTGTGCCGGGGCGTGATTGAACTGAGTGGTGTGAACGGATTTCACGATCGCGATGTCATCGGCGACCGTTTGCAGATGGGGTAGCAGCTCCGAGATTTCCGCCCCGCAGTTGCCGCAGCGTTTAAATTCATACGGCGATGCCAGGAGCTTCGGGGTTCCCTTGATGAAAGCGAACCGCTCGCCATTCGTCAGCTCCTGCGGCACGTTCTGCCCGTCATATTTCTGCAGAATCGGTTTCGCGTCGAGCAGATCTACCTGTGACGGGGCGCCCGCCATGAATAGATAGATAACGCTTTTGGCTTTCGCCGGAAACATGGGAGGCTTCGGAGCCAGCGGATTCGTTGTACTCGAAGCGGCTTCGCTAGCGAAGAGTGATTTGTTTAGAAGACTGGTGAGCGCGGCCGCGCCGATGCCCAAGCCGGCATCGCTAAAGAAATGCCGCCGGGTGGAGGCTCGCAGCAGTTCCTGTGCCGGACTCAATTCGCTCTCTTTCATCTCCTACTCCTTACTGATCGTCTCGTCCATGTTCAGCAGTACGTTTGCCACCATGGTCCAGGCGAAGTCTTCATTGCCGCCGTGTTCGGCCGATTGCTGCCGGTAGAAGTTCGAGACGCGTTCGAGCTCGGCGTTGGTGGGCGGGCGTGAGACCGCCAGCCGGAAGCCGTACGTAATCCGATCCGCTGTGGCAGTTCCCCCCTCTCGCAGCATTCGCTTTGCCATTTCCTGGGCGGCCTGAAAGAAAAGCGGATCATTCAGACTAGCCAGCGCCTGCAGCGGGGTGTCCGTGCGCACGCGGCGAACCGTACAAAATTCGCGGCTTGGGGCATCATAGGT
>JAFAMM010000417.1 GCA_019233375.1 Acidobacteriaceae bacterium | reverse complement strand
GACGCGACGCTTCGCGAGTTCGCGATAAACCATGAAAAACGATTCGAGACCGTTCTGAGGAGTCTGCCAGCCAGCGGGCGATTGCTGACATAGTCGTGAATGTGACCGACTACCGCAGCTTCGGCGTTAGGGCCGCCTAAGGCCCAGGCGCACGCGATATGCATTTTGAAGCCGTTCGTGTGAATGATGTCCGGGCGCACGCGATGCAGAAGTTTGCGTATGCCGGCCGCAAAGCGAATAAAATCGCTGCTACAGCATAATAATCTGGCCACGCGATTGCCCCAATGTCCATCCTGCTCTTCAGCGTCACCAACGCACTCGAGCGCCATCGGCAGCGGCAGGATTAGATGCGGTATTTCAAGTTCGGCGCAGCGTCTGGTAAACGGACCCTCTTCTGTCGTGACCACAATTGGCCGAAACTCGCGCCGTTCGCGGCGACGTCCTTCCACCAGGGTCAGGAGGCTCGTCTCTGCACCTCCCAGTTGTCCGGACGGATTCAGATAAAGAACCTTCATCCGGCAGTGGAGTCCTTTTCCTTGTACTGATCGCTGTAATAGTAGTTGTAATAGCGCATTCCACTCTTCGCACCTGACGGGACCCACCCGTTCAACACGGTCCCGAGGATCGGAACACCGTCTTCATAGAGACATTTCACTGCCGCCCGCAGGCCGTCGCGTTCACAGTGGCCGGCTCGCACGACTAACACAGCACCGTGGGTATATTCGGCGATCACACGCGCATCAGCCGGAAACAGAATGGGCGGCACATCGACAAGCACGACATCGAAGAAGCTGCGTAGTTTCTCGAGAACCCTCGGTAGGCGGTCAGAGTAAAGCATCGTCGCGATCTTGCGGGAGCTTTCGTACGTCGGTAGAATTCTCAAGCTGGCAAAAGAGGTCTGCAAGGTGAGTTCTTCAAGCTGATAAGTCTCGACCGGCTTGTCACTCAAAAGTATCGCGGGAAGGCTGATGTCGGAACGGCATCCAAACACTCTGCTGAGATGTGGCCTACGGAAGTCCGCGTCGACGATTACGGTTCGTTTGCCCGCTTCTGACAATGCGATTCCTAGGTTCGACACAACAGTGGTTTTGCCCGCGCCCGGGGTGCTGCTCGTGATCAAGATGATGCGCGACTCGCGGCTCGATCCAAGATTACGAGTAATCGAAGCAACCGTCGCCCGAAAGGAATCGGCGAGAGGAATCGAACCGTGCTCCCATGCTGTACGCGCCACATGTCCGCTATCGACGCCCGAAACGGTTGTTTCCTCGGCTGACGGGAGAAGGCGCACGTTTGAATCTCCATCCAGCAACCGGCCATCAGGCCACCTCGGCAGCCGGTGCGCTGCGGGAATTACACCGAGTTGCGGGACTCTAACGAACGCCTGCAGTGCCTCGGGAGAGGCCAGACTCCGATCCATCTTCTCGCGTATAAAGGCGATTCCGAAAGTAGCGGCTAAACCCCCGAGCACGCCCAGCAACATCTGCGTTTTGGGCTGCGGCTTGGTAGGCATCGTAGGAGGCACACTTGGCTCGACCAGCCGCAACGGAATGACCGGCGCCGATTGCGCCACCTGCGTCCGGCTGAGTTCAGCTAGCAAGGAGTCATAGCGTTTCTGCAGTTCATCGACCTCTCGGCGGAGCGCTGAGTATTCGGCTGCCTTTGAAGCCTGGGACGTTACCTGCCCACTCTCTTCCGCATATGCCTTGAGGAGCAATCCCTCATGATTAACGGATGCGTCATACTCGCTCTTCAGGCGCGCGACGATACCGCTCGCTTGCCGGCGCAAGGAAGCTTCGAGGTTCTTCTGCTGGTCCTCAATGGCAATTACCTTCGGGTTCTTCGGGGTGAGATTGATAAGCAAAACCGCTTTCTGCCGGTCAAGCTCTGCAATCTGCGACCGGATTGTCGAGGCAATCGGATCGTTCACCACCTGCGGCACGTTCTCGACACTCTGATTCTTCATCGCGGCTTCGTAAGCGGCTTGCTTCGCTAGCTTGTCTACCTCCGCCGTTGCCAGCTGAGTCTGCAAGTCCTTCAGCTTGACATCATCGACCGTCGCATCAGAGGAGGCGAACACGTTGCCTGACTTCAGTACGAACGTCCGCAGTCTTGCGTCTGCGTCTTGCAGGCTAGACTTGGTTTCGTCGATGTGGCGTTTGAGCCAGGCATTCGTCATTTCAGATGCCGCGCCCTTGCTGCGGATGGCATCATCGATGAACGCCTGTGCGATGTTGTTGAGAAAGGCGGACGTGATCACCGGGTGCGTTGATTCGCAGCTCAGTTCAAGCAGCCGGGTGTCGTTGATGATCGAAACGGAAAAGGTGCCAGCTGCCATGGCGAGAGCATTTCGCTGTGAGACCGCCTCCCGGGTCGCAGACGGACGAATCAACATTCTCAGCCGGCCGAACATGTCCCTGGGCGCGGGCGGAGGTGGCGGCGGAGTCTGTCGCATCTGCTCAAAGACGCGCGCTCGAAACGGACCCGAGTCAAGCAAATGCACCTGCGTCTGTATATTGGTGTTGTCCATATTGAACATGGCGGCAAACGGATCCATAACGTTTTGCGAAACCGTTGCGCTCAATGGCTGAACCTCCAGCAGAATGCGAGATTTATATATGGGCGTCTGCAGAAGCACCATGCCAATCCCGCCGAGAGTGCCCGCCAGCACAAGCGTCAAGCCCAGCAGGAGATACTTACGGATGAGCAACCAGACCCGAAGCGGTTCAGCCTCGATATCCTCGAGAAAATCCGCCCGTCCGCTGATCTTTTGAGGCAAACGCAACGATGCGCTGGCCTGCAATGCGCCGTGATCCGGTCTTGACTTTATTACTTCCATGACAGAACACTCACCTTCCAGTCTTAGTGGGTTACCATCATGGCGGTGATTCCTGCCAACGCGAGGCCGGTAGTCATCGCCAAGATCTGCCTCGACACAAGCCGGCCATCCGATCGAGGAACTATAACGAGATCGCTGGGAAGCAAGGCGACATCGGGCGACTCCCCTTTCTGGATCTTCGTGAGGTTTACATCCATCTCGTTGCGGCGGGTCGAATCGGGGACTTGCCGGTACACTTTGATGTGACTTCGCGAGGCGTCTTTCGTGGTTCCACCTGACATATAGATCACCTGCATTAAGGGAAGCGTTTTGTGATCTCCCATCGGCACGATGCCCGGCCGGACGATCTCGCCACCAATGACAATCGGCTCGACAGCGAAAGCCGTTACAACGTCGAATGGCTTCAAAACAAACTCGTCCGCCGGGCTCTTGCCGTCCGCCATCGTCGTATCGAAATCTGCCACGAAGGTGGTTCCGTCCGCCCGCTGCCGCGCATTCGGAACAGGAAGCGGCCCGCTACTCTGTTGTCGCGCAATTCTAACAACGCGGCTGGCATTTTCATTCAGCCCGCCAGCCATGGTGAGCATCTCGGTCAGTGTATGCCGGCCCTGCAGAATATAGACGCCCGGCGCTCTGAATGCACCCGCAAAGGTGACTGTCTCGCTTCGAAACTGCGTGACCGACAAAGTCAACTGCGGATCGCGTACGTATTCCCCGAGACGCTGCTGTAGCTGGCGTTCGAATTGCTCTACCGTCAGCCCGGCCGGATGCATAAGGCCCAATAGCGGAAGATGCACGGCGCCGTCGACCTCAATGCGGAACGGCTTTCCACTAATTTCTTCTGCATTGGGTGCCTGTATCAGGATTTGATCGCCGGGCCCCAGTACGTATGGTTGCCCGGAACTGAGTGGATCCAATTGTGTCTTCGCCGGCCCACTCTGCGCCGACACCACAGCGCACGTTAGCGCGAGTGCTAGTAAGACTCTCATGGCTTGCCTTTCAGCTTCTACTTCTCACCAAGGTTTGTGCCTGATCGTTCATCAGCGTCTTGCAACTGCAATTGGCTGACTTTTCTGTGAAGGTGATCTAGCGTCCTTTCGAATGCCGCCAGCTTTTCGAGTAGCGTCCGAACTTCGTCGATCGCCGATTCACTGATGCAGCGGCGAGCCGCCGCCCGCGCAAAATCGGAGATGCTGCGCGCCCCGAGCCGGGCGCAAGCAGCTTCCATCTGTTGAAACTCCTCTTCGGACACGCGAAAGAAAATCACTCGTGTCCTATGCTTTAATACGGCCACGTTGCCTCTCCCGATTCAGCGCCGTTCGACTGATGAATTGTTTTCTAATGTCTGATTGAAGTGTGCGGGCATGAAACTGAGCTCTTTCTGCAAAGCTACCGCAGCAACCGTCCCAAAGGTTGTTCCCGGGGTGGTTGGGATGGGGCCCGTTACGAAATTGAGCATGACATGATTATTGACAATTATCAATAACCAGACGTGGTACTCAAGGTACCGCTGACACCGGCACTACTAGTTTGTAAGTGACTGACAACGGCCACCTCAGAGGGCACCGAGAACGGCCCATGCGCGGCGAGGGGTGAGGCTTCAAGCGGCGCAGCATGGCTCCAGGCCCAATTTCGAAAGTGTCCCGTCACAACCGAGATCAGCTGAGATAATGCAATGGGTCGCGTGTCTTGTAAAACTCCCTCCAGCACCAACACGAATTCGTCATTCAGTGGAACGCTTACATGGCTCGTTGACAGGCTGTGAAGAGGAATCAGCTGGCGGTTCGGCGCGCGCGGCGCGATGAACACACCGGTGAACCCGAGTTCGCAGCAGGCCTTTTCTACGAGCTGCAGCACATCCTCAGAGCACGTGGATTCGCCAAGCGCCTTCTCCAGAGCGCGCAAGCGGATCTGGTCATCAATAAGACGAAACAGAGTGCCCTTAGCCAAGAACCACCCTGCAAAACCGAATTCCAGGTATCCAAGGTATCGAACACCAAGCCAGATGCATATGCAAAATGCAGGTATGATCAATGCCTGGAGTTGTCCCTGAACCGTTTGCTGCAATAACGAGAATATAGCCGCAATCCCGCAGATACCATAGAGCAGCAGGGCGGTTTGTTTTTGAGACTTACCGCGATCGAGCAGCCGGTGATGTACATGGCTGCGGTCTCCCGCGAATATGGGACGGTTCCTCAACAACCGGCGGACAATCGCAAGGGACGTGTCGAGTAGCGGAAGAGCCATGGCCATGATCGGCGCCATGAGGCCAAGAAAGGCATTTGTTTTTTCGCTCCAAAGCGCCCCAAAGCAGCCCAGCAGGAATCCAAGTGTCAGACTGCCGCAGTCCCCAAGAAAGATCGAGGCCGGATTGAAGTTGTACCGCAGGAAGCCGATAAGACTCCCGATCAAGGCTCCAGTCAACAGAATAAGACTGCCGTTTCCATCCAATACCGCCGCAATAAACATCGTCACCGCCGCAAACAGTCCCGCCCCGGTGGCAAGTCCATCGAGCCCATCGATCAGATTGAATGAATTCGCGCAGATAACGAGCCACCCGACAGTCACCACTAAGCTCACTACGCCGTGTAGTGGAATATTTTGAAAAATGGATATCTGCACGCCGCCGGCCCATGCCACGCCCGCGGCTGTAACCTGTCCCATGAGTTTTGCTTTGGGTTGTAATCCAATCACATCATCGATCAACCCTGTGATGAAGACGATGAGTACAGCGCCTAAAAGCCATCTCCAATTAGGAAGGGCTTCGTACAGCAGGCGATGAGCATCCGCAATACGATGGCTAATCAGGAATGCCAGCAAATATGAAAGGAAAACGGCAATCCCACCTACTCTTGGTATCCTGGCCCGGTGTAATTTTCGCGAATTGTCAGGAATATCGGTGACACCCAGCCATAGAAATAGCTCTCGCACCAGGGGCGTGAAGAGGACGCTCAGCAATAGTGCTACTGCGCCCAAGACGACACTTAGGAACATGGCTGGCATTTACCTTTGCGAACTGTATTAGCTAAGACGTGATGACAGATGCGATCACAGATCTGGGCAAGTACGGAACGTTTTTGGGAGGCTTTGATTCAGGTTCGGCCGTACTGTTTTGCAGCAGGCTCTTTTCGATGACTACGTTGACGGGCTGTATACCCTGATGCGGCAACCGTCGAACGCGCGCCGGCGGCGCTTCAGCTACTGCGCATATATGACCGGCTTCTTCAGTAGGCAGATACTAGTTATCAGTCCGTCGCGGTTCTCCTCAAAAGAGAGCTGGCAGAATCGTCACTTTTGTACTTCTCGCCCGTGTTACGGACTATCGATAAGTACTGGCCGCCCTGCTCGCAAGCTAGGGAAAATCCAGGAGGCGCCATCAGCGGTGATTGGGTCCGCCAGCATGTTGGAGATCTGCCTGCAGAAGGGCTTCGGAAACGCAGAGGTCCGCCACTGACATATGTCCTTTGGCGGGCGCCCCTCGTTTGGCTCTTGAAGCAGAATGATAGGAGAACCATTTGAGACTGCGCGTTCGATCTGCTCCAAGTCTCTTGGCCGCACCCAGCCGGGAAAAATCATTGATTGCCGGACAGCCTGGGGTAGGAGATAGAAAAAGTATAGGCCCGATACAACCCCAGTCACCGGTCCACGGCACCAGATGATTACTCCTCGCCCCATTGACGCTTTCGCATCGGAAGGGTTGACGTCCGCAAGCCCGGCGACGAGGTTCTGAATCCGCGTGATCGTATCCGAAGGTAGCCAGAGCAGTTCCCCACGCGGTGTATTGGTTGCCGCATTCACGCTCGTGAATGCCCGTTGTGAAATAAGCGGTCTAATAGTTACGAAAAGGCCGGGCAAGAACGCCGCGGCAATGAGCAGCTGCCGGCGCTCGCGAATCAGCAGCATGAACGTGGCAACTAGGATCGCTAACATCCAACAACCCG
>JAFAMM010000398.1 GCA_019233375.1 Acidobacteriaceae bacterium | reverse complement strand
GCAACCGGATCCGCCGCCTATGCTGCCAGCTCGAGTAGCACGGCCGTTGCGAGCTCTGCCGTGAGTACCGGGGTGATGCCTGGAACTTACACACTGAACGTGTCGAGCATCGGCAGCCAGACAAACGCGATGAGCATGAACGGCTTGACGCTGGTAACGAACCCATCTGCCGGGAACATCGACTCGAGTTCGACTTACACGCTGAGCGTGAACGGCAAGGAGTACGCTATCTCAGACACGGATGGCTCCCTGAACGGGCTTGTGAACGCAATCAATTCGAGCGGGGCAAACGTGCAGGCAACCATCATCAACGTCGGCGGTTCTTCGAATCCGGATTACAGACTGGCTGTTCAGAGCACAAACTATTCGCCCGACACGATTCAACTGAACGACGGGCAGCAAAACCTGCTCCAAACCCTCAACACGGGATCTTATGTGACGTACCAGGTAAATGGCGAGCCGTCCACGCCTATATCGAGCAGCTCCCGCGAGGTTACGCTATCGCCCGGACTGACGGCCAATTTGCTACAGACCGGAACAACATCCATTTCAGTTACTCAAAATCTATCGAACCTCAGCAACGCTCTGAACTCGTTCGCTTCCGCGTACAACGCTGCCGTATCCGAACTGGACAAAAACCGTGGCCAGAACGGCGGAGCGCTCAGCGGCCAGAGCATTGTTTACGAACTGCAATCCCAGCTCGGCAATCTTGCATCCTATTCGTCCGGATCGGGTTCCATCAACTCTCTGTCCCAGCTAGGCTTGACGTTCGATTCGAACGGAAACCTGCAGTTCGATTCCGCCGCTTTCGATAGCACGGCCAGCCAGTCGTCAACAGATTTGATGAATTTCCTTGGGTCGGCGACCGGAGGGGGATTTCTCGAAACAGCAACGAACATCCTGAGCAGCGCGGCGGATCCGACTTCCGGCATGCTGGCGGAAGCATCTTCCTCGATTACCCAAGAAAGCTCTTCTATCTCAACGAAGATCACGAATGATCAAGCGCAGGTTTCCCACCTCCAGCAAACCCTGACCTCGCAGATGGCGAGCGCGGATTCAGCTATCTCCCTTCTACAAACGCAGCTATCGGAGATGACGAACCTGTTCGTTGATATGCAGCAATACTACAAGCAGAACAATGGCTGAAGACCTGCAAGGCGAGCTATATGAGGCGATTCAGGCGGGCGACTTTCCGCGGATGTGCATCCTGATGCCACAATACCGCGAGCGTCTGGAAAAGCAACTCGCCGCGACAGAAAATGCGGAAGACCGCCGTCAAATGCTGCAAGGGTCACTGGTGTTCCTCGAAGAATCTCTCCATCTCGCACGCGTCATACGCGCGCATATGGCCACCCGGCTCCGCGCGATGAACTCGCTATGTTGCTACCAATCGAGTGAGGGCGGAACAAGCCGCTGGTCGGTAAACGGTTAGCTTGTTCTAGCGCGACGCCTCTACCCGTTGAGCGTTTGTATAGAAGTAGTAATCCGCCTCGTAGGGAACGGATGTCTCCGCTCCATCATGGGCCGGGTCGCAACCGGTTCCAGGCGCCTTACCACCCTGCGTATTCAGACGCTGGATGCTCGACACGCGGCTCATGATGCCATCTCCATCATTACCGACAGCCGTGACGAGCAGCCAGGGAATCGCATCCGCTTTAGGCGATTGAACAGTGGCAGTCGCTTTACCAGCGACATGGCTTCCGTCCTTCGCCTCCCAGGTCGGGCCGGCGAAATGTTTGCCCAGGTACGCGCCGTTCGTGTCGTAGAGATCGGCCCTGGGCGCCTTCAGCTTCCATTCGTACCGCCCTTGAACATTGGTACAGCTGTAAATCTGTTCGCCACGTCCGCGAGCGTGGAAAACCAACTTAGAGGCGGGCGGCGGGGTCAGTTGCGGGGGCGTCGCCGGATCCTGTGCGAAGGCGCAGACAGCAGCGGACCACAGACAGACAACAGGGCAGAAAAATCGCACTCTGGTTTTCCTCTCAATCTGAAAGCGACACGGGATGATGCCGGGCCTCATGAAGGCTTCCGCCAGACTAACCTCCGATCAGAACGGTAAAACACCCCACCATAATGGTCCCTCCGTGAGCAGTCATATCCCCGATCCGGGCGGCGGGAAGATCGTTCACCAGCACGGTCAGCGAGCCTTTGACGATCACATCCGGAGGGCCGACGCAAGTAGCCATATCCGTTACTCGGGCCTGCGGAAGCCCACCCGTCAACACTGTGACTGCGCACGGCGGCAGGATCGGTCCACCCACATGCGGGATGGGAGGCACACCTGGCGTAATCATCGGGCACATGTGCATATCACTGACGCGGGCAGCGGGCATTCCCATATAGGTTCGATCGATTCGATAACTACGGCCTGGCGATCTGCGCGGTGCAGGTCATGCCGGAGAAATAGCCTTTCTGCAGGATTGGATTGTCAACGTCGAATCGCACCACCACCGGTTGATTCGTAACGGGCGATAGAACAGGACGGTCGCGTTTTCCGGCCTTCAGGGCCCATTCAAGAGTACTTCCCTGGTGTGTATCGGCATCGCCGACCCATTCGAACACGGCCCAAAGCCCATCGTAGCTCGGATATTGAAAATCCGAGCCGCCTTTGTACTTGCCGGCAAGAGTGACGCCGTGAACCCCGTCCGCCTGCCAATGGAAGTTCTTCGCCGGGGATCCAGGCGCAAACTGCGCCGCCTGGCCGTCGATAGTCAGGCTGATGCTCTGAATGTCTGCCGACAATATCGGTTTGAGGCCGTATGAAAAGTGCGGGTCCGCCGAACCTCCGGAGTATGCGGTCTCGGAGAACGCTGCCGCCCGATTGAAGAAGGAAACAAAGGCCGGATTTAACCGCACAGGCGACCCCGGGTCCGGCGCGAAGCGCGCGCCTTCGCGCAACAGGTACTTAGACAGGCTCGCATCATAAAACGTCCACAGCGTGCCTTCTTTCGGTTTGAAGGCTCTGTTGACATCTACTGCCGCGGCGGGCACCTGCGATCCCGGACTGAACGGATATTTCGCCAGGGTAGACGACAACTGCGCGCACAGGCTTTTCCCTTTCGCATTCAGTTCGGCCGGTCCGAGACCTCTCAACAGGCCCTCGACGTTTGTGATCGGATCTTCGAGCAGCTTTTCGACTGTCGAATCGAGATGGGCGACCGGGTCGAGCGTAAAGTTCTGCGCCATTTGCCGGGTGACCAGCTTCGCGTTTTCGGCGCTCGAAAGTGTTTGCGCCGCGGCAGCGTCATTTGGAGGTCCGCCCTCCTGGGCAACCTGATCAAGCGAGACCTGGAGTCCGGCAAGCGCCTTCATGTAGCCGTCATTCGCGGAAACGACATATTGATCCGTTGCGGTTGGCGGCATGACAGCATACAGCGGCTTAAAGGCGTTCGCCACATCGGG
>JAFAMM010000364.1 GCA_019233375.1 Acidobacteriaceae bacterium | reverse complement strand
GCGCCACGTTTCCGATATGGCAGAACGCATACAAGGCTGCAAGGCTGCTAGCTAACCGCAACCCATCGTGATCGCAACGATGGCCTTGAGCGCTCGTCCATGCCGTCATTAATCCGGATAGAACTTTGGGAACCGTCAAAACCCGAGTAGTCCGGATGTGTAGAGAATCCTCGGCGCGCTCAAACCCGGGCCCGTAGCAACAAATGCTAGGCCGTCACTTCACGGCTGATCCCGCCAGGGCATCGAATGCCTGTCCGGGATTTCATGGCATAGCCAACGTGATTCGCCCCTGCCGGAAGTCCAGCGTAAGCACAAACTGCTTCAGGAATTTATTTCCGATCCGCAGATCCCAGGGCTCCTTATCCATGCCCATTCTCCTGCTAACAAACACGACAGTAGGATCGTTCACGGAGATCGTGCCCACCGTCACGTTGCGCACTGTGCCTTCCCGATTCTTTAATTCACCATTAAACCCGACAGAACTGCTCGCACGCGCGCGGGCTACATCTCCGCTCAAGCTCAACTTGTCTACGGCACCAGGGCTGAACTGGAAGTATGAATTTGAGCCGGTATCAATGTTCGTGATCACTCGTTTGCCATTCACCGTCACTCCGGTCGCCAGAATGTCATCCTCGTAGCGAAACAGAAGTGTCGTGCATTTCGGAAGAGGGTTCGCCGCCATGGGGCAAGAGGGCGCGCTTATGTAGAAGCGCACCTTCCGGTGCGGATAGTCGATCTGCACAATGCGTGTCTTCAGCAGACTATAGCCTAGGACGCCGCCGATTGGCCGCCCCAATGCCGAGCTGATCTTCGAGAGGTCCATCCCGACCGCATCAGATCGTCATCAAGCCGATAAGGCGGATCTATCTGCGCCGTGACTCGTCCACTACCCGTATTTGCGTGCGATTGATGAGCAACCCGGACTTGCGAGCTAAGCGCTAAAGTGACAAGCGCCGATACAATCTTGGCCGCCACTCCTTTTTTGTCTCGCCGGATAGGCTATTTCTCTTGTCCAGCCCACCAGTTCAAAACCAGCCTTACGGATGCCGTGTACGGAGATTTCGGAGTGATGATCAGGAACCGTTTGCCGTCGGGCGCGAGGTCCCAGCTATTCGGGCCACTGCGAATTCCGGTATCCACCATTTCGGTCTGGAACAGAGGCCGCGGGGTGCCGGCGTGGAAGGTGGGCCGGGTGTCGACGTTCACCTCCATCATGGTGTTGTCCGGCGCAATGTAAAACAGCTCCTTACCAGTGTGCGCCCAGCGCGCCTGCACGCCGCCGCCTCTCGAGACGAGCCATTTGCCCCCTCTAGAAGATGGGGGGAACGGAACCACATAAATTTCGCTCAGCCCGGACTCGTTCGAAGTGTAGGAGACCCAGTGCCCGTCAGGAGAAAACTGTCCAGTTCCCTCAGTCTGCGCCACAACGAGCGGCTTTCCATCGCCGTGTAACGGAGTGGCCAGCAGGTATGAGCCCTTATCGGCGCTGACCTGGCAATACAACAGGAATTGTCCATCGGGCGAGTAGCTCTTGGGCACTGCCAGAGCGTCGCTCTTGACCAGCAGCTCTTCCGGTCCGGCTCCGCTCGCGGACCTCTGAAAAATGCCACCGGCCTTGTTGTACGCCACATATCGGCCATCCGAGGACCAGGCAGGATTCTGGGCCCATGATGGAGGAAACGTCAACTGCGTCGTAACTCCGCTCGCCAAATCCAGCACCGATATCTCCGAATTCGGGTCCCCGGCAAGCTGCCGTCCATTCGGAGAAATCATAACTACACCGCCCGCTTCACCGAGGGCGCCGAGATATGCGCCCTGGCGATCCCGCCACACGTAATGCCATTGGCCTATCTGGTGCTTGAGGTCTGCTCCTTCCTGCCCTGAGACATACGCCAGGTCGCCCTCGCTGGACGTGGCAGCGAGCCACCCCGAATTCGTCCCTGCAATCCCTCGCGCTACGGTGAACGCCTCGCCCGCCGGCTCGAGCCGTTTCATGTCGAATGGGAGCGCCATCAGCGTGCCGGCGCGAGTGAACAGCACCCCGCCCGTGTTCCGGCCTGGCAAGCGTTCCATCACCTCCGTATTCGAAACGTCCAAAACGATCCGCCGCGCCTCCGGTCCTTTCATCGAACGCAGCCATATGGCGTCGCGCGTGGCCAGGTAATGCCCTCCGTCGGGCAGGAACACGGGCCAGTAGGCCTGAGGTCCGGGGAGATCGGTCACTGGCCCACCGGTATCTGCGACTCTTAAAACTCTGAACAGGCCGCCGAGCAGGATATCGCCCTTGCGATTCCACGTGCCGCCCACCGCCGCGTGCGCGTCGCACAGCGTCTGCACCGGTCCTCCGGACCGGTCGATCTTCTTCAGCCTGTCATTGGCAAAAAAAGCGATGAAGCGGCTGTCCGGCGACCAGAACGGATTCGCGGCGTTATCGGTGCCGGTTAAGGGCGTGGGCTCGAGCGCGTCGAGTGAACGAACCCAGATCTGCTGCTTTCCTTGCCTGACCAGAGCCATGGCGATGGTGCGGCCATCGGGAGAAAGCGCAAGCGACAGGACGCGAGAGTCACTAGGAAGCAGAACGTCCGTGCGCACCGTTTCCCTTCGCGAAGCTTCTTCACGGAAGTGCATGACCGCGAGCGCCGCGAGTAACAATGTAACGGCGGCCAGCGCGCCCGCGAACAGCCTGTTCGGCGTTCGTGAAGTAGCCGCGACGGGAACGCTCCCGGCCGACTGCAACTCCCATTTCAGGTCTCGAGCGCACTGCCAACGCTCGTCCGGATCGTCTTCGAGACATCTCCTGACAATGCGATCGAGAGGCGGCGGCACGGCGCCCCCTTCCGAACGCCTGCCGGTTACCATCTCGCGCAGGATCATCCCGAGTGCGTAGATGTCGGTTCGCGCGTCAGACCTTTTGCCTTCCCGTTGCTCCGGAGCCATATACGCTGGCGTGCCGGCAACAGCACTGACGCCCGTTACAGCCGGATCAGCAACCGATTTGGCCAGCCCGAAATCCAGCACCTTCAGGCCGGATTTCGTAAGCATGATATTCGCGGGCTTCAAATCGCGATGAATGATGCCTTTGGCGTGCGCTGCCGCGAGTGCTTCAGCGATTTGAATTCCAAATCGTACGGCCTGGTCGGTCGATAGCTTCCCGCGCTTCAGCCGCGCGGCAAGCGTCTCGCCTTCGACCAGCTCCATCACGAGATAGTTGGGACCGGCATCGTGCAGCGTGCAAATGTTGGGATGGTTCAGCGCGGCGATAGCTCTTGATTCGTGTTCAAAGCGCCCAATGAATTCTTGGTTCGAGATTTTGATGGCAACTGGCCGGCCCAGGCGGGTGTCGGTCGCGCGGAACACCTGCCCCATCCCGCCCCGGCCCAGCAGCGCCTCGATCTTGTACGGGCCCAAACGGGATCCAATCGCCGCTTTTACTTCAGCCAGGTCCTGGATCAAGTCTGCAGCGCGCTGGTCGAGCAGCTTGTCGCCGGTTTCCCTATCTTGCGCGAGAAGCCTCTCAACTTCCTGACGAATTTCAGTATCTACGCCGGCCAGAACTGCTTCGCCGCTCTCGCGAGCGGCATGGTACAACCCCTCGATGAGCTGCCAACGCTGGAGAGCCAATCATCACTCCGCAAGTCTTTGATAGTAGATGATACTTCTACAGCCCGCGCATGGCAACTTACAGTTGAGCGGAAGGCCGTGTACAATCTGTTCCAATCCGCACTATGGACGATCGTACGTCGGAAACGACGCAACTTCTTCGCGCGTGGGCCGGCGGTGATCGAGGCGCGCTCGAGCGGCTGACGCCGCATGTCTATCGCGCGCTGCGGCGTATCGCTGGACATCACATGAAAAACGAGCGCGCGGGCCAGACCCTCCAGCCCACCGCTCTGGTCCACGAAGCGTGGCTGGAGCTGATCGACATCACAAATGTGGACTGGAACCATCGCGCCCAGTTCTTTGCAATTTGCGCGCAGGTGATGCGCCGCATTCTCCTCGACCGCGCACGGCGGCGCGTAACGGCCAAACGAGGCGGTGGCGCCGAACGCGTTGATCTCGACGAACTGTCGGTTATGGGCGCTTGCCGGGCCAGGGAGTTGATCGTCCTCGATGATGCGCTGCATGCACTGAACGAGATCGACCCGCGCAAGGCGCGCGTCGTCGAGCTCCGCTTCTTCGGTGGGCTCAGCGTTGAAGAGACTGCGGAAGTGCTTGGAGTCTCGCCGGAAACCGTCATGCGCGATTGGAAGTTCGCCCGATCTTGGCTTCAGGCTGAAATCGGCAAAGCTTAACCTGGTTCGCAAAAAATTTTTTTGGCTCGTGCCAGTTTCTTCCGTTCATTTCGCGCCTGAAGGTGCGAAGGCGGTTAACGAAGCAATCCGGTAGGCGCCGGCCCTCCATTGCCGCCCAACTTGACAATCACAAAGGAGATTGATATGAAAACGAGCATCTTCGGGATTTGTGCGATTCTTACCCTCGGTTTGGCGGCCTCCCTGCTGCCGGCGCAAGAGAACCGGGGTCTGGAGGGCGTTTGGGATGTGAGTGTCGACGTCACAGACTGTCACGGCACTACCCTCAGGACCGTTCATTCCGTACAACTGTTTAACCCTGACGGCTCAGTTCTTGAGACCAGTAATCTCGGATCGCGTGGCATCAGCGAGGGCGTTTGGAAGCGTTCAATGGATGGGATGTACGAAGCCACTTATTGGTTTTTCCGGTATCCGCCGCCCCTGGGGCCGTATGCCTCGTTTGCCACGATCAAGGAAACGATCACGCTCGATTCTGATCGTGATCACTTCACCTCATCGGGCACGGTAGTAGATCTCAAGGCAGATGGTACGACCGTGAGCGGCTGCTTCACACACACCGCAGAGCGGCTTGCCGGCCTGGAGGCGGACCGGCATTAACGCGCTGATCTCGCCAAAACCCTGGGCACACATTGCGGCTTTACCCGCAATGTGTGCCCAACAAGGCTTTCTGGAACCCAGCCGTGCAAGCTCGGCATCCGGACGCCACCAAACGCCTTTTCTGGAATCGAATAAATGGTTTGGCCATCCGGACTTGGACAGATCAGAAATGACTAGTCGGAAAACGATAGATCTACCCTGGGCCGTTTTGCGCGAGAAATCCCGACATCGTTGCGCTCACTTCCGTATTGCGCGTGACTCGCTCCGAAGCGGTGTGATGCTGCCGAAGCAGATGCGCGGCGGCGACGTGCCGACCGTCAACCTGAATGCTTGGACGCGTTTCCCAGTAGATTCTTGAGGGGGTCAGCGAGCAGGGTGGCTCACTCGAACCGTAGCACCACGATCGGATCGACTTTCGTCGCACGCCGTGCCGGGATGTAAATGGCTGTTAATGCGACGACTAACAGAAGCCCGCTCACGATGACGAAGGTCAGAGGATCATTGGGTC
>JAFAMM010000349.1 GCA_019233375.1 Acidobacteriaceae bacterium | reverse complement strand
AGTGCCATTCTCAAAACTTCCCTCTTCTGCATACCCGATCCCGGCATGGGACGGTCCTGCTGAGCGCGCCGCGAATTTCACTCGAAAGCCGCGGCCTGCTCCCATGAACTCGTTTGCGCCTGTCGCTATGATCAGCCCGAATGCCTTTTCTGCGCCGAAGCCGAAGATCTCGTCCAAACTGACACTCACCAGATACCCGTTCATCACAAACGCCGTCGAGGACTTCTGTTTGTCAAGCAGAAAGCCGGCCATCTCGCCCTTCCCTCGATGCTGCAGAATCAGCGGCGAGAGCTGCTGCAACACTTGATAGCTGTTGCCGAGATCGCTCTTCGGGTCCTTTGCTGAATCAATTGCGAACGGTGAGAATCCCAGCGCATCATGTTGTCCGATAGCGTAGAAGACATTCTGCTCGCCGGCGCTGCCCCCGGTCGCCTCGGGAATGAATAATGGACGGCCGCCCTGCGTGTATCGCTTGCACCACTCTTCGAAGTTCGTTTGGTAAATATCCGGCGCGTAGATATCGATCGCGGAGCCTGCCGCTTTCCAGATATCGATGACACGCGGCTGCGGACCGCCGCTCGGGTACGTGCCGGGATTCGCGTCCTCATATGCAAGCCAGGTGTTTACATACATCGGCAGCGGATATTCAGCCTTCCCGGCTGCAGCGACGTGATTCACGTACCGGCCGTAGTTCCAGGCCATGAAAATTTCGTCCGCGCCCGGCGTGTTCCCGAACACTTCGGTCCAGGTTCCAGCCGTCTTGGCGCCATTCCCCTCCCAAAGTTCGCGAAGCTCAGGGTAGAGCGTTGACCTGTGCTGCTCGAGATACGCCGTCAACTCATGCGGAATGGCCGACCCAAAAGCCTTGTTCGCCGCAGCCGAATGGTCGCGCGTATCGCCGAGTACGCCGACCTCATTCTCCACCTGCATCATCAAAACTGTGTGCTCCTGGCCGTCCACTTCGCGCAGATGACGCATAACCGCCGCGAAGCCTTTTGCGTCGGCGTCTCGGGTTGCGGTTCCGAGGGTGCTCAGGATTTCGACTTCATTGCCGTCCTCTACCACTCGCGGGAACCGGCGCGTGTCCTGCTTGACCCACAGTGGCGCATAACTCGACATGCCGTTTTTCCAGCTCGCGAGCCACAGGAAAACAATGTGCAATTTATTTTGCCGCGCCTGCTGCAACAAACCGTCCACAAGCGTGAAATCGTATTTACCCTCCGACGGTTCTATCAACTCCCAAGAAATCGGCGTCAGAACGGTGTTTAGCGGAATCTCGGCAAGTCTGGGCCAGATCGGCTTCATATAGTCGAGGTTCGATGAACTCGAATTGTGGATTTCGCCCGCGAGTATCAGGAACGGTTTGCCATCGACAACGAGCTGCATCGCCGTGCCCTGTTTCTCCAGGTGTGGAATGTTCGTGTCCTGCGCCGCGACACTCGCTGCAACCGCCAGAAACAGTTCAGCCGCGATCCACAGGGAATGCTTTCTCATGTTTATGGAACCCGCTCTAAAATAACAGCTGTGCTGTCGAAATCGCCTTTCAGAGAAACTTGAACTCCGTGCTGCATCAAATATGCACCACTAAGTTCCGTTTCTTTGTCTTGCAATTTCCCGTCAATCGATTCCAATTTATACACAGCCTTCGGATCGAGACCCCGCAAGCAAATCAGCGGTGGCAGCGTGTTGTACTCCTGCGAATGCCGGAATGCGAACAAGACCGCTTGCTTGCCGTCCTGCGATACATTCTCGTTTGCGGTCGTATCGCTGGTTCGTGGTGAACGTAATCGATAGAGGTTTCCGAACTGTACAGTCTGCCGGATGCGCTTATCGATCTGGATTAGACGCGTGGCGGCCTGGAAATCCTCATCCTTCCATTTATTCAGATTTGCTCCCACACCTAGCGCTCCTTGCATTGCGGCTAGAAATCGGAACTGAAGCGGAGTGCTGCGCCCGTTCACATTCGGCACATCGGTCACCCATGCTGACATCAGCTTCGGCGCATAAGCCTGTGAGAATCCTTCCTGGATCCGCAACCGGTCAAAGGCTTCGGTATTGTCCGATGTCCAGAATTCATCTACATAGCGCAGAATGCCCAGATCCGCCCTGCCGCCGCCGCCCGAGCACGATTCAATCTCCAGGCTCGGATGCTTTGCGCGCAGCTTCGCCAGAATGTCATACAAGTTCAGCACATATTTCACCCACAGTTCCTTCTGCTCATCCGGCGCAACCTCCGGCCATCCAGGCTCGGAAAACGTCCGGTTCATGTCCCACTTGAAGTAACGGATATTGTTTTCGGTCGCGAGCCTATCCAGTACGTTAAACAGATAGTCCCGTACATCGTTGCGCGCCAGGTTTAGCACCAGTTGATTACGCAGTTCGCCGCGCGGCCGCCCTTTGAAATTCATCACCCAGTCGGGATGTTTGCGATACAGATCGCTGTTGGGGTTCACCATCTCG
>JAFAMM010000235.1 GCA_019233375.1 Acidobacteriaceae bacterium | reverse complement strand
GTAAATGACCCACGTGTTACTCACCCGTACGCCGCTGTACTCATGGGTTGCCCCACTTTCTCGCTCGACTTGCATGTGTTAAGCGCGCCGCCAGCGTTGATTCTGAGCCGGGATCAAACTCTCGTTTGATTCCAATATTGTGGAGTTCTTTTCGCTCTGACTCAAGTCCCTCACCGCTCGCTTCTTCCGCTCGCGGCTCGGTCCTCAAGCCATACGCTTCGCCCCAGCCTTTACTCAAAAAGTCTGACGTTTTACTTCTTTTGCGTCCAACCAGATTGTCAAACATCTGCGCGCCGCCCGAACAATCCAGATCACTCTGAAACGCTCAATGCGCCGCCGGCCTCGAAAGCCGTTTGCGATCCACTTGCCCGCCGCCCCTGGGGCAGCACGGCAACGGATACTCACAAAACCGCGGGATAAACCCTAAACCAAAAAAGAGGGAGTTACTTCAGGACTGCTTGAAAACTGCTATGGAGTCCGAATCGAAATCAGCGCTTTGCTATCGCCCTGATTCCTACCCATTGTGGCGTATATTCTAACGCCAATTGCTATCTTATCAAATGCTTCCAGGCTTTGCAAACGATGCTTTGCATCCGCTCACGAGCCCATCGCCGGTCACTTCCGCTTGCGGCGACTCGTTCAGAATATCAAGGAAGTAGGTCGCATGCAAGGAAAAAAACGTCCCTGTGTCCCCAAAACTGTGAAAATCTGATTGCATCTCCGGAATGCCGCTACATCGCTCAAATGGAAGCGCCTTCCGGTCGAGAAGACCCGGTTCGGCCACTCCGTATCCACAAGTTTTCCACATCGCGGCCTGGGTAAATCGGGAGAGGAAATAGCAGGGCAGTGCGGCTGCTGTCACATCACTGTAACCCTCGTTCTTTATCCTTACGGTCTGAAGATCCCCTCAACCCGGTTAATAGGAGAACTCCGTGCATTTATTCGGCGAGCCGCTAGCTGTCAGCACCGCGCTTTTCCTGGTAATCGCCTTGGCACTCGCCTTCGGGTTTGAGATGGTAAACGGGTTCCACGATACCGCCAACGCGGTCGCAACGGTAATTTACACCCACACCCTGCGGCCGACGGTCGCGGTCGTCTGGTCCGGCCTGTGGAACCTGATTGGCGTTCTCGCTTCGAACGGCGCCGTCGCCTTCAGCATTGTGGCGCTGCTGCCCGTCGAGCTAGTACTGAATGTTGGCTCCGGCGCGGGTTTCGCGATGGTGTTTTCGCTGCTGATCTCCGCCATGATCTGGAACCTCGGCACTTGGTACCTCGGCCTTCCGGCATCCAGCTCGCACACTCTGATCGGGTCCATCATTGGAGTCGGTCTCGCCAACTCGCTTATGTCACCAGGGCACGTATTTGGCGACGGTGTGAACTGGGGAAAAGCGCGTGAGGTGTTCGCCTCTCTCCTGATCTCGCCGGTTCTCGGTTTCGTAGGCGCTGCGCTCCTGTTATTGCTCATGAAAGCGCTGGTGCGCCGGCCGGAACTCTACCGACCTCCCGAGGGCAAGACACCGCCGCCGTTTTGGATCCGTGCACTCCTGACGTTAACTTGCACCGGCGTGAGCTTTTTTCACGGTTCCAATGACGGCCAGAAGGGCATGGGTCTGGTGGTTTTGATTCTGGTTGGTATTTTGCCGGTGCACTATGCTCTGAACCCTGACGCCACGCCGCAACAGGTGCAGGCCATCGTACAGAAGTCCGAGCAGGTCGAACCCCTCCTGCAGCGGCTCGGTCCGAACCCTATCACCGGCCAGCAGGCCGTCGACGAGCTTTCTGATTACCTCAAAAACTCTGGAAAGGCAAGCCGGCAGACGTTCGAGGCCGTCGCCGGATTGAGTGCCGACGTGCATGACCGGATCGCCGGCAAGCAGTCTTTCCAACAGCTCACAAGCGCGGAACGCGGCGCATTCCGCAGCGACCTGTACCTGCTCGCGTCCTCCATCAGCAAGTTGAACAAGCAGCACAAAATCGAAAATCCGAGCGATGCCGCGGAGCTCGCATCGTACGCCAAAGCACTCGATAAGGAGACGAAATTCATCCCAACCTGGGTTAAGGTTGCAGTGGCCTGCTTCCTGGGCTTCGGCACCATGATCGGTTGGAAGCGCATTGTCGTGACTGTCGGCGAAAAGATCGGTAAGGAGCATCTGAACTATGGCCAGGGCGCATCCGCGGAGATCGTAGCAATGGCGACGATTGGACTGGCCGATCGCTTCGGCCTGCCTGTCAGTACCACGCATGTTCTCTCGTCCGGCATCGCCGGCACGATGGCTGCGAACCGCTCAGGTCTTCAGACCGAGACGCTGCGCAACATTCTGCTGGCCTGGGTTTTAACTTTGCCTATTTGTGTTTTTCTTGGCGCGTCGCTGTTTGCGTTTTCGATCTACCTGCTTTTTCACGTGTTCGGCGTCCGTTAGGAATCCTCCTCGGATTAGCGGTTAACCAGCAGCGCGTAGATCGGGGCATGGTCGGAGCCCTTAAGCTCGTGTAGCACTCGCGCATCAGCGAATCGCACGGGCCCTTTGCAAAAGATCCAGTCGAGGGCGAGAAAGGCGGCTGTGTGCTCCACACGCTCGCCGAATGCGCTCCGAAAACCCTGCGCATCGAGCTTCCGCAGGAAGTGCGATGGCTGGTACTTCGTGTTCAAATCGCCGGCCAGAACAATGGACGTCTCGGGCGGGTACTGTTGACTGTCTTCTATGATCTCGTCGAGCTGCGCAGCCTGGATCGACCCCGCACTACGGCTCTCGAGGTGGGCGTTGTACACCACCAGCATGCGCCCGTGAAACTCGAGTTCGCTGACGAGCGCGATCCGGCTCCCAACCCGCCTCTGCATCAGCGGCACACTCGAAGGCATCCAGCTATGCGGCTTCCAGAAGCCGGATTGGCGCTGAAAGCGCAAGATGCGAGACTTGCGAAGCGGAAGGCGTGTGAGCGTCGCTTGACCCGTATACGCACGCTGCCCTTGTTTCTCCTGCCCCAGTTCTTCAAACTCGGTGGCAAACGAAGCATTTAGGCCCAGGCGGAGCGCCAAGTCGGCAGCAACGTCGCGGCCGGAGGTACGAGCCGTGTTCAGATCGACTTCCTGCAGCAAAAGAAGGTCGGCAGGGTTCCTTTGGAGTTCGGAAGCGAGGAGCTCGAATTCAGTTCCGCGATCGATGTTCCAGCTCGCGAGGCGTACCGTGCGCAGCTGCGCATCCGGCTCCGTCACGTGGATTTCGCGCACGCTCTGAAAATCGACGACAGCCGCCGCCATCATAGCCAGAAGAACCACGAATTGCATCAAAACGCTGCGCCCTTACGAAAACGCTTCCCAGGCAGCATGGCAATCAGGGCGAAGTACCAGCCGCACACACCCAGGCGCGCGAACGGGTAATCAACCAGTGCGTGCACGCCGACAGCAATCAACCCGATTCCCCAAACGGACTGGATTGCCGGCCGAATACTCCAGAGGAAAAGGAAGATCATGGGACCCGTGAATAAGATTCCGCCTTCGGCCAGGAACTGTAGCCAGTCGTTGTGGGCGCGGTTCACGTACGTGCCGTCATCGTAAAGAGCGAACATGCGGTACACGGGCACATACGTGTTCAGCCCCCAGCCTGTGATGGGCCGCTCGCGGATTATCGCGATCGACGTTCGATTGATATTGCGCCGGACGGCCAGCTGATCGTTCTGTTCCAGCTTGCCCATCAGCCGGTCAATGCCCGCCGAGTAAATAAAGACCGTGGACAGGGAGATGGCCAGCGCAGCCCCGAAAAGGAGACTGCGATTCCGGTTATGCCGGAACGCGAGTAGAATGACGGCGAGCAGCTCAATGCCTACAAGCGCCGTCCCTGCCCGCGAGCCCGACGCCACCACAGCGGCGATTTGAAGCGCCCCAAGCAGCAGATATTTGATCACCGGTTTCCGCCGCGACAGACCGGCCCACAGCGTCACAGGCAGAGCCAATTCCACGAACTGCGCGAAGTTATTCCAGTAGGCGAAAGGTCCAAAGACAGTGTTATACCTGCTTGGGATGAGCCAATAGTACTTATTGGCGCTGGAGGCCTGCTCCAAAAGATCCAGCACGCACATCGCGCTTGCGAACAGTATCAAAACCAGGCGAAACGCGGCCGCTGCTCGAAAATCCACAAACAGGTGAGCGCCGAGCCAGGTGATAGCCGCGGCCGCGGACCAGAAGATAACGGCCGTCCAGCCATCGTAAAGAATCTTCTGGCGTAGGAACATCGTTTGTACAACTCCGTACAGGACCATCAGCGACACACAAATGGCAGGAACGCTAACAGAAACAGGGCGAGCTGTTGAATACAGGCCGAAATAGCAGCCTGCAAATAACAGCAACGCCGCCGAGATCATCAGCGGCGCGACGGGACCGCCGTCCAGGGTGCAAAGCGTAAATGCCGCCAATGCGCAGCTCAGACCCAAGAAGCCGATTCTTTCGCGCGCGTTGCCGCCGAAAGAAAAGACTGCGGGCGTAGTCACATCAGCCGGCGCCATTTATTCTTCGGGATGTCAGTGCCCGGCATAGCTTACGCGCCAGATTGATTTCGATCCGTCATCGGTCACCATGAGGGAACCATCGGGCGCAACAGCCACTCCCACCGGACGTCCCCATACTTTGCCGTCGGGAAGAACAAAGCCGGTGACGAAATCCTCATATTCTCCGGGTGCATGGCCGTTATTCACGGGAACGCGAATAACTTCGTAACCGGCCCGGATCGATTTATTCCAGGACCCATGTTCCGCCGCGAAGATGTCGCCGTGGTATCCGGAGGGAAACTGTTTCCCCTCATAAAACACCATTTCGAGCGAAGCATTGTGGGGCTGCAGTAGGACATCGGGTACTAGTGTTTTGCTGCCCAGTTCCGGCTTTTCGGGCAGACGCGGATCGTGGTGGTTGCCCATGTAATACCACGGCCAACCGTAAAAGCCGTCTTCCTTTACGGAAGTTATGTAATCAGGAACCAGATTGTCGCCCAGCATGTCGCGCTCGTTCACAGAACACCACAACTGGCCGGTTGTCGGATTGATCGCTATACCGACTGGATTCCGAATGCCCGATGCATACACTTTCAAAAACTTGCCGTCCGGCGTGAATTGAAGAATATTGGCACGGTGAGTCTCGGCCGGATGCGTATCGGGATCATTGATATTCGAAGCAGATCCCACTGAAACAAACAGATACTTGCCATCAGGCGAAAATGCAAGGTCGCGCGTCCAGTGTCCCCCGCCGCCCGGGATGGACTTGATCACAATTTCTGCGGGACCGCTCGCCTTCAGATCTCCGTTGTGATACGGGATGCGCACCACCGAGTTTGTGTTTGCAATGTATATCCATTGCGGATTATCGCCCAGCGGATACCACGCGATACCAAAGTTGTTCTTGAATCCGGTCGCGAAAACTGCGTGCTGCTCGGGCTTCCCATCCGCCTTGATACCGCGAAAAATGTGTACCTCTCCCTTATAGCTCTCGGCCACGAAAAGGTCCCCGTTTGGAGCGGTCCGGATCTCCCGCGGAGTATCCAAGCCGGATGCGTAGAGATCCACCTTGAACCCTTCCGGCACTTTCGGCCAGGCGTCGTTCGGGCGCGCCACCACGGTCGGCCCGTTCGATACTCCCTTTGTGGCGAACGGAGCCGGCAAGTCAGCCACGGTAATTTTGCGCACCGTACCCGGCTTTTCCGTCTGGAAGCTGTCAAAGGCCGCCGTTCCAGTAACGATGTTTTTGATTTCAGAATCGTCTGCAACCAGCAGGGCCGCCCCCCCGAGGATAAAGCACGCTAACATTGCGGACCCGCGGCTCGAAATCTTCATATCTTCAGTGATCTCCTTGTACCTAGACTACGTTCCGGGCACGAAAGGCACGACGCCGCTCAAGCCGAGTAGTTGACCTCATTCAGCTTCCGTAAATCCTCCAGAGCCAGAGTCCCTGTATAAATAGACATACCGATTGCGCAATGAACATTCATGCTACTTAGCGCTTTTACGTCATCGAGCGTAGTAATTCCACCCGCGGCGATGAGCTCATGTCCTGTTGCCCGCCGCAGGCTCTCGAACCAGGCAAGGTCAGTACCTTGCATCATGCCTTCCTTGTCGACATATGTGCACAGAAACCCGGAGCAGTACGGCTCCAGGCGGGCGATCATTTCGAGCGCGCTCCACTCGGTCGTCTCTTGCCACCCGTGCACTACAATCCGGCCTCCGCGACTATCAAGCGCAATCGTTAACCGCTCCGTGCCGATGGCCGCAGACAGCGATTTGAGAAACGCAAGGTCGGGACCGGCCGGCGAAAACGCCGCCGTGCCGAGAATCACTTGAAACGCCCCTTCCCGCACTAGCTGCAACGCTCGCGCAACGGTACGGACGCCGCCACCCACACGAATGCTTGCCTTCCGCGCGATGTGCCGCACCAGCGCGTCATTTGAGCCTCGGCCCATCGCTGCATCCAAGTCAATCACCTGAATCTGTGGGAATCCTTCGAACAAGCGAAGCATTTCGTCAGTGGAGCGCTCGAGGACCTTTTTCCGGCCTTGGACCAGTTGGACCACCTTGCCGTCCATGAGGTCTATACAGGGAATTATCATGCGCCAGGCCTTACTGGGACGTTCGCTTTGCGCAGCGCTTCTTTCAAATCGGTCACCGTGTACTTCCCATAATGAAAGATAGAGGCAGCGAGTGCGGCGTCGGCGCACCCGGTCGTAAGAACGGTGACAAAATCCTCCGGACTCCCGGCCCCGCCTGAAGCAACCACCGGCACGCATGTCGCTCTTGAAACGGCGGCCGTCAGCTCACAATCGAAACCGGTCTGAATGCCGTCCGTATCCATGGATGTGAGTAAGATCTCCCCGGCACCCAATTGGTCACCCTGCTCGGCCCATTCCACTGCATCAATTCCCTCATCGCGCCGCCCGCCCTTTGTGTACACGTTCCAACGACAGGCACCAGACCGCCGCGCATCAATCGCGAGGACGACAGCCTGAGAGCCGAATTCGAGACTCAGCTCGCGGATCAGTCCGGGCCGGTGCACCGCAGCCGTATTCACGCTCACCTTATCCGCTCCGGCAAGAATGATCTTTCGAGCATCGGCAACGCTGCGAATTCCACCCCCAACAGTCAGCGGAATGAAAACCTTGCGTGCCGTTCGCGCCACGAGGTCCGCCATGATCTCGCGCGCGTCACTCGATGCCGTGATGTCGAGAAAAACGAGTTCGTCCGCGCCTTGCGAGTTATAGCGCGCAGCAAGTTCCACCGGGTCACCTGCATCGCGTAATCCGATGAAATTCACGCCTTTTACGACACGGCCGCCAGTCACATCCAGGCAAGGAATGATTCGCTTCGCAAGCATCTAAATGGCGAGGAAATTCTGCATCACGCGAAGACCCACCGGACCCGATTTCTCGGGGTGAAACTGAACGGCATATACATTTCCGTGCTCTAGTAAAGCAGTGTAGGGATGCGCATACATGCACGTGGCCGCTGTCGCCTCTACGATTGGCGCATAATAGCTGTGCGCGAAATAGGTAAACGGCTGCGGCTCGAGATGAGCCAAAAGTCTTGCAGGCTTCACTCGCGCTAGAGAATTCCACCCCATGTGCGGGATACGGTGAGCGCCGCTAAAGCGCCGGACGGTTCCTGGGAAGAGTTTGAGGCCCAGCGCTCCCGGTGCCTCCTCGCTTCCTTCAAACAGGCACTGCAACCCCACACAGATGCCGAGGAACGGTATGCCTGCACGAATGCGTTCGAGGAGCGCGTCGCGTAAGTGCAGCCGGTCAATCGCGTCCATCATCTGCCCAAAGTGACCGACGCCCGGCAAAATCAGCTTTACTGCTTTGGCGACCACGGCCGGGTCGCTGGTTATTACATACTCCGACTGCAGTTGGCTGAGCGTGTTCGCCACAGACCGCAAATTACCGGCACCGTAATCGACTACGGTGGTCATAACAGACCCTTGGTGGACGGAAGGTCGTCTTTGAGGCGCTCATCGGTCGAGCACGCATACCGCATGGCCCGAGCGAAGCACTTGAAGATCGCCTCGATCTTGTGATGATTCGACCGCCCGTACAAAACCTTGGCGTGTAGGTTCGCGCCTGCATGGTTTACGAAACCAGAAAAGAAGTCTTCGAGCAGCTCGGTCTGCAGATCCCCAACATGAACAACCGTGACCTGCTGGTCATAAACGAGCGCGGGGCGGCCCCCGAGATCGACCGCCACCACAGCCAGCGTTTCATCCATCGGCTGAACAAAATAACCCGCTCGATTGATGCCGCGGCGGTCTCCCAGCGCCTTCGCGAACAGCTCCCCCAAGACGATGCCGGTATCTTCGACGGTGTGATGTTGATCGACGTCCAGATCGCCGCGTACATTCAGCATCAAATCAAATCCGCCATGCTTGCTGAAAAGCTCCAGCATGTGGTCCAGAAAGCGTATCCCCGTCGAAACCTCGTATTTGCCCGCGCCCTCAATTGCAATCCGGCCCGAAATCTGCGTTTCTTTCGTATCCCGATTGAGAGCCGCTTCCCTCATTTCACCCGCGAATGAGCAGCGCTCACCAGTTCTTCGAGTTCGTTGACATCCTGCAGCACAGTAAAGGCGCCGAGTTGCAGCAGCAGCTCGGCGTTCTGCTTGTGTCGCGGGCTCTGCGGCATCGCCACGCCGATGAAAGGAACCTCCGCGGCGGCGGCGCTGCGCGCATCGTCCACGGTATCGCCCAAATACCAGATCGTTTTATCCGGATAATGCTGGCGAATCAATTCCAGGCCGTCCGGCGCGGGCTTGGGGCGCGCCACTGACTCATCGGTCACGATCGGGTCAAATCGCACCGCATTTGCATGGCGGACAAGCGTCACGTCCGCTTCGTATTTGGCGCGGCCCGTAAAGATAGCGAGCGATGCGTACTCTCTCAATCTGTCGAAGAACCCCGGCGAGGGCATCCACTTTTCGTGCCGGATCATGCCGTCCCCATTCGTTCCGAGGAAAATGCTGTTGAAATAATCAACTACATCGCCGTAAGCAACGTCCTGGCCCAGATCTTTGATCAGCCGGTGCGAAAGCAGCCAATCGTTGTTCCAGCCGCCTGCGTCCTTGAAGTCCTGAATCAGATCGTGAGACACGGTTCCCCCGGTAAAATGGCGCACCGTCTCGCGAATTGCCTCCCGATACGACTGCGTGACTTCGACCAGGACGCCATCCATGTCGAAGACCAGCACATCTGGCGCCTGCTGCTGATCGCCTACCAAATCTGCTCCAGCGCATCGAGAAATCTTCGAATCTGGTCGCGCGTACCGACCGTGACGCGCAGACAGCCGGGAAGCTCATAACTGCGATCGCGTACCAGAACACCCCGGTTCCGGAGCTCATCGCGGATGTCGATCGCTCTCTCGCCTGCCTGAAACAGCACGAAATTGGCCTGGCTTTCGAAATAAGGAATGCCCAGCCGCTCCAGTTCCACATACAGCAGCTCGCGCGCCGTCAGCACCTCAAGGACATACTCTTCGACAAATGTCCGGTCCTGCACAGCAATGCGCGCCGCCATGGCAGCCAGTGCGTTCACGCTATAGGGCGATTGTGCCTTTCGAACATGCTGCATATTCGCCGCCTGCGAGAAAAGACAGCCGCAGCGCATCGCCGCCATCCCATATGTCTTAGAAAAAGTCCGGCTCACGAACAGGTTCGGGTGCTCGGCGAGCAGCGGCAGCACCGTTACGCCGCTGAATTCGTAGTAGGCCTCGTCTACTAGCACCGCCGCGTTGTTTGCCTTCCGCAGGATTTGTTCAATGCCGGCCATGTCTGTACCGGTCCCAGTGGGGTTGTTCGGATTGCTGATCAGAACGGCGCGAGTGGACGGGCTGACAGCATCCAGCAGCTCTTCGAGCGGAAACGCCAGCCGCTCAGCCCGGTAGTCGATTTCCCGCAGCGAGGCCCCTGCAAGCTGAGCATAGAACTTATACATTGCGTACGTAGGCCTAAGAACGATCACTTCGTCGCTCGCGTTCACGTACGTGTTCATCAGAAGCTGAATCGCTTCGTCGGTTCCGTTCGTGAGCGTCAACTCGTCAAGGGCCACGTTGAAGTGTTGTGACAGATCTTCAAGGGCGTGCTCGTATTCGGGATAAATGCTGAGATCGGCAGCGGTCAGGAAGCGCTTGATGAAGTCGATGACGTGCGGCGGCGCCCCCACGGTATTTTCGTTGAAGTCGAGCCGCAGCTTACTTCGGCGTCCACCCGTTGGCGGGTGATACGGGCTCATCTGCAGCACCGCATCGCGCGGCATGAGCATTGCGGTCTCAGGCGTAGTTTCTTCAATAACGGGTTTATAAGACAGAACGAACCTCCACGGCGCGGGCATGCGCCTCCAGACCTTCAGCACGAGCCAGTGTCGTGATGGCGGGCGCGAGATCTCTGAGCGCGGATGATGAGAGCTGCTGAACGGCAATCACCTTTACAAAATCAGCTATCGACAACCCTCCACGGATGCGCGCAGCGCCGCCGGTGGGTAAGACATGACTGGGGCCGGCCGCATAATCGCCGGCCGATTCGGGTGAACTCTGGCCCAGGAAGACCGTCCCTGCATTTTTTATTCTCGGCAAAAGTGACGGGTCATGCAGGCCGAGATGCTCCGGAGCAAAGAGGTTTGCCATGTGGATGGCTTGCTCCATCGAGCCAAATACGAAGATGGCGCTTGCCTGGTCAATGGATTGCCGGGCGATCTCCCGTGTTGGCAACGTCTCGAGCTGCCGTTCGATTTCGGCCGCAACCGCTCGGGCCAGTGTTTCTGAAGTGGTGTACAGCATCGCGCGGGCCGTCACATCGTGCTCCGCCTGGGCGAGCAAGTCGGCGGCGATCACCCTTGCATCACCGTCCGCTGCCAATATGAGAATCTCAGTCGGGCCAGCGACGAAGTCGATGCCCACCTCACCCGAAAGCGACTTCTTGGCCGCCGCCACGTACGCATTTCCCGGTCCCACGATCCGGTCAACGCGGCGAATCGTTTGCGTGCCGAACGCCATTGCGGCAATGGCATGCGCGCCACCAACGCGATAGACCTCCTCGAGGCCCAGCATGTGCGCGCAACCAAGAATTTCGCGGGACGGCTTGGGACTTGTGACGCAGATGCGCGGCACGCCTGCGGTCTGCGCCAGCACGGCAGTCATTAATAAAGTCGAAGGAAGCGGATAACGTCCCGATGGTACGTAGCAGCCGACAGAATCGAGGGGCCGCACGATCCATCCGAGTTTGCGTCCCCTAGAGAATTCCCGAAAGCATTCGCTCGGGCGCTGAGCTTCAGCAAACTGACGGATATTGGCGATGGCCGTCTCCGAGGCGCGGCGGATATCGGCCGGGATGGCGTCGGCCGCAGCACTGAGTTCCTCCTCTGAAACTCGCAACGGCTGATCTCCCGCGCCGTCCAGTTCGCGCGCGTAGTTTCGAAGCGCGGCATCGCCGTTCCGCCGGACGGCGTCAATGATCGGACGAACTGCCTCCTCATATTCGGGATCTGCGGCTTTGCGCTCGACCTTACATACGCAGGAAGCATCCTGCGCGGAGCACGAGGAGAGATTGTGGATCGGAATCATCGCGCTCTTACATGACAATTTTATTCAGCGGATACTCAACGATCCCCTGTGCGCCTGCATCCTTCAGGCGCGGGATAATCGTCCGAACGGTAGCTTCTTCCAGAATTGTGTTGACCGCCACCCATTCTGCGTCGCTAAGCTGCGATACCGTCGGGTTCTTCAGCGCCGGCAAGACGCTCAAAACGGTGCGCAGATTTTCGCGCCGCACGTTCATCATGAGTCCCACGCTTCCAAGAGCGTTGATCGCCCCTTCGAGCAGCAGCTTGATATCTTCCAGCTTCCTGCGCTTCCAGTCGTTCTGCCAGGAGCTGTGATTCGCGATCAATTGCGTATTGGATTCGAGAACGGTCTCGAGGATCCGCAGCTTGTTCGCCCGCAAAGAGGAACCCGTCTCGGTGACTTCTACAATGGCATCGGCCAGATCGGGCGGCTTCACTTCCGTCGCGCCCCAACTGAACTCCACGCGCGCCTTCACGCCGTTGTTCGCCAAATAACGCTCGGTTGTTCGCACAAGCTCGGTGGCGATGATTTTTCCCTGCAAATCGTGCACGCTTCGAAAAGGCGATGATTCCGGGGCAGCCAGCACCCAGCGAACCTTTCCGAAGCTCTGTTTCGCATAAATGAGATCGGCAATCGTCTCCACATCCGCACCGCTCTCCTCCACCCAGTCGCGTCCCGTAAGCCCGGCGTCCAGAACGGAATCCTCAACGTAGCGAGCCATTTCCTGGGCGCGAATCAGCATGCAGTCGATTTCGGCATCATCAATTGCCGGATAGTAGCTGCGTGAACTCGTCGTGATGCTGAATCCGGCACGCCGAAAGAGATCAACCGTTGCATTCTCGAGGCTGCCTTTTGGTATACCGAGCTTCAGCTTCAATGTCTTGCTCCGTAAACCGCGTCCGGATCATACGCCTTCTCATCCGTTGCAACAAATTCACCATCCTGGTAAGTGCGGTAAAAACAACTCTCGTACCCGGCGTGGCAGACCCCTGGCCCCAGAGGCTGCACTTCTACCAGCAGCGCATCCCCATCGCAGTCTGTACGGACCGAGCGCAACAGCAAAAAATGTCCGGAGCTTTCCCCCTTCGTCCAGAGCTTCTGGCGCGAGCGGCTGTAGAACGTCACATGCCCGGTCGACAGCGTTATTTCAAAAGCTTCGCGATTCATGTAGCCGACCATCAGCACCCGCCGCGTCCCCACATCCTGCACGATCGCAGTGATTAAGCCGTCCTGCTTGCCAAAATCGAGAAACTCCGTTTTGCGGTTGTCGCCCATAGGTATTCAGAATCAAAAAGCCCGCCAGGTTTGGCGGGCCGGTTGCAAGTCCAGAAAATTCGAACGCAGACTCGCCTTTAGACCATCCGCAGACGGTGATGATGATGGCGATGGGCGCTCAGAAACATCAAACCGCAGTATAACAACCTCTCCCGTCCGAAACATTTCAAGGCGAAAATGTGGTAGGAAAGATTGTGGAAATAGTTTCAATTTCTCGAGCTGCGCTCTGGCCAACTGCCGGGAGCATTGTGGAAGAACCGATAGCTGTTCACTTTCGCCGTTGAAGCACTGTCCGTAACTCGGTTAACTTGATCGAGTCTCCGCAAACATGGCCGTACGCGACATCAGCTTAGATCATTCGCTGCCCGATAATCTCGACGCCGAGAGGTTCGTTCTGGGCGCGGTGATGAGCAGCGAAACGGCCTTCCTGCAGGTCGCCGGTACGCTAACCGCCGACGATTTCAGCCTCGAAAAGCATAAGCGCATCTTTCTGCGCATGAGCGAGTTGCACGAGCGCGGTGAAAAAATTGACCGCGTCACGCTCGCCAACGAGCTCATGAAAGCCGGGCAGTTGCAGTCCGTTGATGGGCTCAGCTATCTGGTCTCGCTCGACGATGGCTTGCCGCAGCTTGTCAATCTCGACAGCTACGTCGCAATCGTAAAAGAAAAAGCATTGTTGCGGCGCATTATCGCCGTCTCGCAAGACACCATAAACCGGTGCTTGACGTGCGAAGAAGAACCCGCGCAGATCTTGGGCGCGGTAGAAGACGCTTTCATGAAGCTCGGCGAGGTTCAATCCAGGAACTCGCTTTCGAGCCCGGCTCAAATCATTGAAGAGTACGAAGGCGGCATCAACGCTTTTCTCGATACCAGCAAGCGAATCAAAGGCATTAGCACGGGATACCTGAAATTTGATGAAATGACCGGCGGCCTGCGCGAAGGTGAGTTGATCATCCTAGCCGCAAGGCCGGCTATGGGAAAGACAGCCCTTGCGTTAAACATTGCGCAACATGTCGCCACCAACCATCAAAATCCCAAAGCCGTCGCCGTCTTTTCGCTCGAAATGTCGAAAGAGTCGTTGCTAACACGCATGTTGTGTTCCGCGGCTCGCGTCGATCAGCAGCGATTTCGGGCCGGCTACCTGAACGCTGATGAGCGACAGCAGCTGCGCGAGGCAATGGTGGAACTCGTCGAGGCTCCCCTCTTTCTTGACGACACGGCCGGTACGAACCTGATGGATGTCCACTCAAAGCTCCGTCGCCTGCAGGCTGAAAATGAACTTGGCCTGGTTGTCATTGACTATCTGCAGTTGATGCAAGGCCGCGGGCGGTTCGAAAATCGAGTTCAGGAGATCAGCTCTCTCTCAAGAGGACTAAAGCTGATGTCCAAGGAACTGCGCGTCCCCTTCCTGGTCCTTTCACAGCTTAGCCGTGCGCCGGAATCGCGTACCGGCGACCACCGGCCGATGCTCAGCGACCTCAGAGAGTCCGGTTCAATCGAACAGGACGCCGACATGGTCGCGTTCATATTCCGCGAAGAGGTTTATCGTCCCGACAAGGAAAGCCTGAAGGGTATCGCTGAACTGATTCTCGCGAAGCAGCGCAATGGCCCAACCGGCCGGCTAAAGCTAGCCTTCCTGAATCGTTACACGAAATTCGAAAATATGGCTGCAGACACTGGCGAAGACTCGCCTGGCTTCGAATAGCAGAAGTCAAAAACGCAAGCAGATCTTTCCGAAATGCTGCTGGCTCTGCATATAGCGGAGTGCGTCCGGGTACTCCGTCCAGGGGAACACGCGATCAATAACAGGCTTAATTTGATTGAACTCTATGGCGCGGTTCATCCGCTCAAACATCGCGCGTGAGCCGACATAGATGCCTTGCACACGAACCGAGTTCATCAGAATCGAGGTTGGCGAGACCGTCGGGTCGACACCGCTCAAAACGCCTATGACGCTCACGGTTCCGCCCATCCGAACGGCACGAAGCGATTTGGCGAGCGTATCGCTCCCACCGACTTCCACTACATGATCAACGCCAATGCCCGCGGTC
>JAFAMM010000230.1 GCA_019233375.1 Acidobacteriaceae bacterium | reverse complement strand
CGGCCGTGTTACGGACCGGGACGGGACGGCGGTACGAGCTGACGGATCTGCGCTTCGGCACGCCGGGTGCCGGCTCTTTCCATTGCGTCGCGTTGATAAATGAGGCCGGTTCCGTATTGAATGATCGATTCACGTTCGGATCGGGCCAGGACCTGGGCTGGCCCTAGTAAACCCGCAGGACCGGACGAGTTGCTGGAGAAAATCTGCACCGTCCGGACGCGCAAATCTTGGCAAAAATAGTGTTTGGCCCGTTATTTTCCCGGAACAGATTGCAATCGAGTTCCGCGATGCGCTGAGCGAAGGAGAAAGTCGTGAACGGTAGGGCGGCGCTGCTCATTGACCCCGACACAGAAGTCATGAACGCCTTAATCCATGTTCTTCGTCCGCCTGAATGGGATATTCAAACGGCTGTTGATAATCTTCAGGCACTATCGCTCGTTCAGACGGCTCGCTTTGATCTAATTCTCACCAGTGCAAGGAGCTCAGGCCGCGAAGATGTGGATCTGCTTCGGAAGATACGGCGGGTCCATTCCCATACACAAGTGATCATTCTCACCGACCAGAGCACGCCGCAGGATGTGATCGACGCGATACGCGAAGGCGCCTTCAGCTATTTCTCGCACCCGTTCTCCGTACCGGCACTCGCCGACATGGTGAGAAGCGCGATCGAAGGGCCGCGCTGGGATGATGGAATCGAACTACTGATAGCGAAACCCGAGTGGCTGCGGTTAGCCGCCAGATGCGATCTAGGTACGGCAGACCGGATGCTTCAGTTTGTCCAAGAGATGATCGAGCTTCCCGAAGGCGAGAAGAACGAAGTTGCGAGCGCCTTACGTGAGTTGCTGGTCAATGCGATGGAACACGGAGGAAAGCTGGATCCTGAGAAATATGTTGAGCTGACATACCTCCGTACCAAGCGTGCTGTCTCCTGCCGCATCAAAGATCCGGGGGTGGGCTTCTCTCTATCGGAGATCTCCCACGCGGCGGTGGCGAATCCGCCGGATGACCCACTTCGGCACATCAACTACCGTCAGGCTGAGAGTCTGCGTCCGGGAGGGTTCGGGCTCCTGCTTGCGCGCAACAGCGTGGATGAATTAATTTACAGTGACAAAGGGAATGAAGTGCTGCTGATCAAGTATCTTGATCACGATCGCCAACCCGCAGATTGATCCGGCATCGTAACAGAAAACACACAATTCGACGCTCAATCCGGTATCGTTAGTCCCCATCGATCCAGCATTCTCGCGTTTACCCAGGTCACGACGCGCAGCAGGAGGGCAGTAGACCAGCTGATCATCAGTACGCCGGTAAGGGCCTCGACACCGGACAGCAGTCTCCAATTTCCCCGGAGTAGGATGTCTCCATAACCGACCGTGGAGTATGTCTCCATTGAAAAAACGATACTGGTCACGATATCCGGGAAGCAGCCTTTCGCGGCATAGTAAAGTGCCCAAACGACAGTTTCCGCCAGATGAACCAGTAACAGCAAAACAACAATAAATGCCAGCGCGAATATGCCGCGGTGGTAAGTAAACTTGGTTGTCCTAGGACGCCGCGCCGCCATCAGGCGTAGCAAGCCGAAACTCCCAGCGGCGTGAATCGCCACAGTGGCTCCAACCAACAAAATCACTGCAATCACATAACGTCCAATATGCCCTTCCAATTCGATGCTCCTAGAACCCTCTGTCGGTGTTTTCGGAGGCAGTCCTGCGCAAGAAGAACATGCTGCCGGCCCCGGCGGCGACTACAGAAGCGGCGAGTATTCCGATTTTCGACAAATCTAGAAACTCACCTTCTCCGAAAGCCAAAGTCGCAATAAACAAGGACATTGTGAATCCGATTCCGCAGAGAACGCTTGCTCCAAAAATTTGCGACGACCTAACCCCGCCCGGTGCTGCTGCTATCCCTGTCTTAGCCGCCAGCCAGGCAAAGCTTGATATTCCGACCGGCTTACCGATAAGCAGCCCCAAAACGACCCCTAGCGCGACTGGGTTGTTAACGGCCGCAGCCGCCTTACCCAGGACATGCACCCCTGCATTCGCAAATGCAAACAGCGGCATCACCAGAAAGCTGATCCAGGGCTGAAGCGCGGACTCTATGCGATGGAGCGGCGATTGGACCAGCTCACACTGGGTCTGCAGCGTGTGGATCGCTGCATGCTCTTGCTCGGAGTCTGCCTGTGCCAGTTCGAAGCGGTCCAAGACACTCCGGCTTCGCCGCAGAAACACATCCCGGTCCATGAAGTTTCTTGCCGGGATCGTAAAAGCCATCAGAACACCGGCAACGGTCGCGTGCACCCCGGATTGCATCACCGCGTACCATACAACGGTGCCGATAATCGCATATAAAGCCGGTCTGCGGACGCCGGCGACATTCGCAATCCAGGACAAAAGAATGCCGCCTGCTGCCGCCACAAGGCTCACTACATGGATGTGTCCGGTGTAAAACAGAGCGATCACAAGTACGGCAATAATGTCATCTACAATCGCCAGAGCGGTCACGAAGACTTTTAGCGATAACGGTACCCGGTTTCCAAGAAGAGCAAGCACTCCGAGCGCAAATGCGATGTCGGTGGCCATCGGAATGCCCCAGCCGCGTTGCCCCGTACCGGCATAGTTCATCGCCAAGTAAATGAGTGCTGGAATCAGAGTTCCGCCGACGGCCGATACAAACGGGAACATCGCTCGTTTGAGCGAAGACAACTCGCCGATCAGGATTTCGCGTTTGATCTCCAGGCCAACCAGGAAAAAGAAAAGCGACATCAAGCCATCATCAATCCAGTCGTGACGCGTACCGGAGAGGAGCATCCGGCCAAAGCCAGCAGTAAAAGATTCTTCCCAGATCGCGTGATAGCCGCTCTCCCATGGCGAGTTCGCCCATATGAGCGCGCCTAAGGTCGCCGCTAGAAGCAAAATGCCGCCCGACGCCTCCATGCGCGCGAAACGGGAAAACGGAGTAAGGATTACATTA
>JAFAMM010000114.1 GCA_019233375.1 Acidobacteriaceae bacterium | reverse complement strand
CATCCGGTCTGGTATCCGAGTTTCTTCAGCTCGCCAGCTATGTACTGGCGGTAATCCTGGAAGATCGCTTCCAAAATTCCGCGAACGTTCTCTATCATCACGGCTCGCGGGCGAATTTGCTCAACCAGCCGAATCATGGCCGGAAACAGATTTCTCTCATCATGCTTACCGAGTTGTTTGCCTGCGATGGAGAAAGGCGGACAGGGTAGGCCGCCGGAAATGATATCCACACCGCGAAAAGCCGATCCATCAAATTCATTTAGGTCTTGCTTGATAACATTCCAATTCGGGCGATTCATCCGCAGGGTCGTACAGGCATTTTCATCAACTTCAACCAGCGCACTGTGGCCGATCCCGGCCTGCTCCAGCCCGAGCGCCTGCCCCCCAGCACCCGCACACAGTTCTAGTGAGGTTAAACGGCTACACGTGCCTGACAGATTTTTTGGATCAAATGCCCTGCAGCGCGACGTAGGCCAGGGATTTTCTGCCAGTTCGGGGAATAGCAGCCCGTCTGAATCTTTGTTCCATCGGTTCATCGAGGCCTTAGATCGCATCGATTCTTCTATTCACCTCATAATAGGGTAGTTGGTTCTGGGCGGCAAACGGGAAAATGAGCTTTTATGACGGGGGCAGCGTAGTAGCGGCGAATGGAGGTTCTTGATCCATCGGAAGTACGCGTTCTCGGCGCGCTGATTGAGAAGGAAGCCACCACGCCGGAGTACTATCCGCTCTCTCTCAACGCTCTTGTGAACGCGTGTAATCAAAAATCGAATCGTGACCCGGTGGTCAATTTCGATGAAGACATTGTGGAAGACGCGCTTGCCCGTTTACGAGAAAAGAAACTCGCCCTCACGATCATCGGCGGAGGCCGCGTCACGAAATACGCGCAACGCATCTCCGAAACACTGAATCTGGGACGGCGCGAACTCGCGGTGCTCTGCACGCTTTTACTGCGTGGCCCGCAAACACTGGGCGAGATCAAAGACCGCAGTGAGCGCATGTTCACTTTCGCGGATCTCGCCGAGGCCGAAGGTGTATTGAACAAACTCGCCGAACTGTCAAGTGGCCCGCTGGTGACAAAGTTGCCGCGGCAAGCAGGACAAAAAGAGGCGCGTTACGCGCATCTGCTGGCCGGTGAACCCGCGCTTGAGGCAGTAGTTGAGCCGGCATCTCACGCCGCTCCTGGCCGCATCGCCCAACTCGAGCAGGAAATCCAGCGGCTGCGATCGGAGCTTGACGAACTCAAAGTTCGATTCGATCGCCTTGAGGCCGAGCTGCGATAGATGACGCGGACGAGCGCGAAGCGTGGTCTCCGAATCGCACGTTACCCCTGCACCGCCCCGGTAATGAGGCTATACAGCAGGATGGCGAGCACAATTGCCGTGATAACGACGTAATGCCAGTCCCGTTCGAGCGCGAATCCCGCCAGCGATAAGGCCACTCGCGCTACGGGGGTCGCAATCAGCAGCAGCACTCCCACCTGGATGATGGAGCGGGCGCGCAGCCTCAGTGCGCCCGCCACAATCTGCGGCAGGATTCGATCCACCGAAGGCGCGCCGGTGAAGGTGTGGAAATTCACCGGTTCTCCGGCGTGACGGACGACGTAATACACTCCTCCGCCGAGCACCACAAGTCCGGCAGCCGTCACCCCCGCGCGCAAGAGATGACTCACCATGAGTTCAATAGACCTGTCCGTAACGTGCCGGGAACTCATAGATACGGTCTCACTCCGTTGATAATCATCTCGATTGCCATCGCGCCTACAACAACCGCAAACACGCGTCTCAGCAGTGGAACCGAGAGCCGCCGAAGGTACCGCGCGCCGATCAGTGATCCGGCGAGCACGCCCAGCATGACGGGCATTGCGATCCCGGGCTGAACGAAGCCTCGGCTGAGATAGATGCTCGCGCTGGCGGCCGCCGTCACTCCGATCATGAAATTGCTGGTCGCGGTGGAAACTTTAAACGGGATTTGCATCGCCTGGTCCATCGCGATCACCTTCAGAGAGCCCGATCCGATCCCCAACAGGCCGGAAATCGTTCCCGCTCCGAACATTAAGCCAAAGCCCAACTTTACGCGGTGCACCTGATACGGCTCTATACCGCTCTCGGTGGCAACAGACGAATTCAGCTTCAATTTCTGTCCGAGGGGATCCGGCGGCACAAGCCTGCTCGAGGCTTTGTGTTCCCGGCTTGTCTGCCACGCCGCTTGCAGAAGGATCAACCCGAAGATAATGCTCAAAATGCCTGCGGAAATTCGCGTTGCCAGGTAAGCTCCAGCGATCGCGCCGAGCGTTGTGGCGATCTCAAGGAACATTCCGATTCGTATGTTTGAAAATCCGTCCCGCACGTACGCGGCGGCCGCGCCTGAAGATGTGGCAATCACCGAAACAAGGCTTGCTCCCATGGCATACCGAAGGTCCACCCCCAGAAACAGAGTCAGCACAGGAGTCACCACAACGCCGCCGCCCAGCCCCGTGAGCGACCCGAGAAAACCCGCGATCAACGCCGCTCCGAGGACGATCGGGGTGAATTCAGCGACGGTCATGCCAGAGGTCGTGGCGTTTCTTGGTATGAGTACGCACTGCGAGCATCAGCACACGGCGGGATGAGGAGATACCAGAGTGGGTGCTCGCCAGTGCGATCGAGGCAAGGCCGGGTGCATCTTGCAGCCTGCCCGGCCTTGCGAAGTGTAGCAGTGCGACTACTGCTGCGAGGGATTCGGCGCCGGTTGAGGTGTATTGCTTGCACTCGACTGAGTTCCCACAACACCCTGATTCACCAGCACCTTCACTTCCACTCGCCGGTTCATCTTGCGTCCTTCCGCCGTATCGTTGCTGGCCGCTTCATGACTCGTGCCCATTGCAGCGGGCGCCAGGATTCTGTGAATCGGAACGTTGCACTGCTGCTGTAGGTAGTTAATCACCGCGGTGGCGCGCTGGTCGCTTAGTTGCTGATTGCGCGCGGCATTGCCCGTCTTATCCGCATAGCCAGCCACTTGAATAAGGTAGCCCTTCTGCTGCAGAGCTTTTTGCGCGAGACCCTGTAGGTCTTGCTTCGCCTGATCACTCAGCGCTGCGCTGCTGAGTCGAAAATAAACGGTAGCAGTTTCCGCTGTTTGATAATTGTCGAGGTCGGAAACCCGTCCGTTCACGGCAGTGACGCCTTGGTTCGCCTGGTCTGCAGATGCCTTTACCTGCCCGACCTGCGTCTGCACTTGACCTACCTGCTGCTGCGTGTTCTTCTGGTCGGTGGCCAACTGGTCCGTTTTATTTTCCAACTGGCCGGTGCGCCCTTCCAAACTGCCTTCCCTTGCTTCGAGCGGCGATACTCGTGTATCGATCTGGCGGGATGCGCGCATCGAGTTCGGATCAAACACAACTCTCGTTGCTACCAGATCTCCTTTTTCGTTCCCCTCGCCTTCCGCCTCAATCTGCAATCCCGGCAAAAGTGAACTCAATTCCATAGCTGAAGTGCGTTTAAAGAACCCTCGCTTCAACTGGATCTTTGTTGTCGGGGTGAGATCAACGGTTCCGATCGAATCGTCGTTTGCGCGGAGCTTCAACGTGTCGCCTTCACGCGACACGATCACTCCCTGTACCTTTGCTTTTTCGCCGTTCGTGAATGTGCGCGTGTTCGGAGTAACGCGCGCTATGCAAAGCGTCGAAGCCAACAAAATCTGTGCCGTTAATGACACGCAAAATCGAGTCGTCTGTCTAAATGTCATATGCTTCATCGTTTTCCTGATTGCCTCCATGTCCCAGAAGCGCGTACACACAACACCGCTTGTTGAATAGACGCGCCCCTTATCTCGACTGTAACCGAAAAGTAGTGCCGGGCCGCGATGATACCCTGTGGCGTGCAAGACATAGTCGCCGGAAGTGGTGCGTACCGTAGGTTTTACGGACGCTCGATTGTCGCCACGGCATTCATCACGTTCGGCATCGCTGTCGGCGTTCCCTACTACAATCTTCCTTTTTTTTACGACTACTTTCAAAAGAACTTCCATTGGGATATCAGCCAGATCACTCTTGGCTTCCCCGTCGCGGCGATCCTCACGCTCTGGGTCGGACCT
>JAFAMM010000112.1 GCA_019233375.1 Acidobacteriaceae bacterium | reverse complement strand
CCGACCCGGATGCTCATTCAGCGCCTCCGGATTCCGTCGCCGCCAGGATCTCCGCAAGATGCATACACCGCATGGCACGCCCCTGCCGGTGCAGACCGCCTTCGATGTGCATCAGACCGGAATTATCAACGGCCGTACATACCTCTGCGCCAGTTTCGAGCAGGCAGCCGATTTTATCGGACAGCATAGCGCCGGAAACGTCAGGAATTTTGATAGCGAAGGTTCCGCCGAAACCGCAGCACTGGGCCGCGTCCTCCAGCGGCACAAATTCCAGCCCGCGCACCTGCTGCAAAAGGCGGGCTGGTTTATCGCCGGCATGCAGCGAACGCAGCGAGTGGCAGGAGGGGTGAAGCGTTACTTTGTGGGGAAAGAAAGCTCCGACATCCGTCGTGTTCAGCTTATCTGTAAGCAGTTCGGCAAATTCAAACACACGCGGGACGATTGCCTGCACGGCGCGCATAATTTCCGGATCGTCCTCCTGCGCAGCCATTTTCGGGTAGTGATCTCGAATCATGGCAACGCATGAGGATGAGGGTACGCAGATGATTTCGGCGCCATCGAAGGCTTCCAGGAATTGGCGCATAACGGGCACTGCTTCGCGATGATACCCGGTGTTGTAATGCATCTGGCCGCAACAGGTCTGGGCGCGGGGAAACTCTACGATGTGGCCAAGACGCTCGAGCACTCGTACAACGGCCTTGCCCGTTTCGGGGAACAGCATATCGTTGTAACAAGTGATGAAAAGCGAAATGCGCGAGCGCACCTCCTTAATATAAGGTCATGGAAACCACCGCCTCTATCCGGCAGACCGTGGAGGAAGAGCTACAGACGGCCCGGTTCATTGACGTCCACACTCACCTGTTTAAGCCGGCGCTCGGAGAGTTGGGTCTGTGGGGCATCGATGAACTGCTGACTTATCACTATCTGGAAGCCGAGCTGTTTCGCTCCTCCGAAATTACGCCGGAGCAGTACTGGGCGCTGGCGAAGCCCGCGCGTGCGCATGCAATCTGGAAAACGCTGTTCGTCGAAAACACTCCGGTTTCGGAGGCAACACGCGGCGTGGTTGCGGTTCTGAATGCTTTTGGGCTGCCGTCCCAAGGCGAGAAGGCACTAACGGAAGCACGGAACTTCTTCGCAGCGCAGCAGCGTGACGATCACATCCGTCGAGTATTCGAGATGGCGGGCATTGATCAAGCAGTGATGACTAACGATCCTCTTGACCCCGCGGAGGCGCCGCTGTGGGAGGCGGGGACGGACAGCGACAAGCTATTTCTCGCGGTGCTGCGGCTTGATCGTATACTCGAAGCCTGGCCGGAGAACTGGCGAACCCTTGCGGAGAAGGGATTCAACGTTGATCTTCATCTTTCCTGCAAAGTGCTTTCGGAGGTGCGGCGCTTCCTGGCGAATTGGTGCCGGATCATGCATCCCATTTACATGGCCGTCTCGCTGCCCGACACATTTCAGTACCCGGAAGAGAGCGTGCGCGCACACCTGCTGGAAGATGCGGTACTGCCAGTGTGCCGAGAGTTCAAGATTCCGCTCTCGTTGATGATCGGGGTCCGGCGGCAGGTAAATCCGGCGATCCGGCTCGCGGGGGATGCGGCAGGGAAAGCGGACCTGCGAAGCCTGGAGAATCTTTGCCGCAACTTTCCCGAAAACAACTTCCTGGCAAGCGTGCTTAGCAGAGAAAACCAGCATGAGCTCTGTGTCTATGCGCGGAAGTTCAGGAATTTACTGCCGTTCGGCTGCTGGTGGTTCTTGAACAACCCATCCGTGGTTGAGGAGATCACGCGGGAACGCATTGAGATGCTAGGAATGTCTTTTATTCCGCAGCACTCCGACGCTCGTGTTCTGGAGCAGGTGATTTATAAATGGCGCAATACGCGCCGCACGCTTGCGCCGATCCTGGCCAACACTTATACGTTGCTGATGGAAGATGGCGGACATGTCACGCGTGAGCACGTTCGGGCGGATATCGAGCGTTTATTCCGCGGCAACCTGGAGCGCTTTTGCCGGCTTAAGCCGCAGTGATCTTAAAGGCCACAGCGTAATCACACGGTTTCTGTTCAGGAACCACGATCTTCAGGCCGGCCTCGCTCTGTTGCCATTGCAGTTTGCCATCGAAACCGATCAGCTCGACATTCTGAATCTTGCCCACGCGATATTGATTATTGAGAGCAAGCGGCGCGATCAGCACATCGTAGGCCGGCCAGCCCATCACGAAGGCGTACACTATGTTTCCCTTCGTTGTAAACCGGACATCCTCGGCGGTCAGATCGCTGCGCTTGCTCTCATTGAATGTTGAGCTTTCCGCGGGCTTGGCCGATCCAGGACCTGCGCCGTAAATCTTCCACGGCCGTGTCGAGTAGATCGCTTCGCTGTTCACGGCCATCCATTTAGTGATTTCCGATAGCACGTTCATCTCTTCCAGATCCAGTTGGCCGCTTGCTGGAAGAGGAAAGTTCAACATGAGGTTGCCGTTGCGGCTGACTATATCGACTAGCATGTCGATGATGGTTTTAGGCGTTTTGTACCGCTGCCCACGCCGGTAGTGCCACTCACCGATGCACGTATCCGTCTGCCAGGGCCGCGGCCAAATGGAATCGACGACGCCACGCTCGACATCGAGCGTTGCGATACCGTGCTCTGTGTCCTGCAAACGCTTGCTTGTGTAGACCGCCTCCACCTTTCCGCCACTCCGCTTGGCGCTTTGGTTATAAAGATGAGCAACGAGTGAGAAACCGTAGTCTTCAAACGGAAGCGCTCCATCGGTGTAAAGCAGATCAGGCTGGTAGGTATCGACCAGATCTTTAATGCGCATGTACCAGTGCCGCTTCCACCACTCAGGTATGCCGCTCTCATTCCAATCGAGCGTGGTTTCTACTTCATCGGAATCGACATACAGGTCGAAGTATTTCGTGTCCGCGCCATCATAAGCGACATTAGCCAAAGGACCCGTTTTGTCATGGCCGTGGCTGACGGAGAACCATTTATACGTGATCCAGAGATGCTCGCTTACGGCGAACTTCAGACCTTCGTTGCGCGCCGCCTGCGCCCACTGGCCCACAATGTCTTTCCTGGGCCCCATATTCACTGAGTTCCAGTGTTGATACTTTGAATTCCAAAGATCAAAGTTGTCGTGGTGCACGCCCATGCTCATGAAATAGCGTGCACCCGCTTTCTTATAGAGACTAATCAGTTCAGCCGGATTCCATTTTTCCGCTTTCCAGGCCGGAATCGTATCTTTGTAACCGAACTTTGATGGGTGCCCATACGTTTCGACGTGATAGTTATATTGCGAGCTGCCCTGCATGTACATATTCCGCGCATACCAGTCGCCGTCTTCGATGGCCGATTGTGGACCCCAATGCGCCCATATCCCGAACTTTGCGTCCGCGAACCATTGCGGAATCTCATAGGCGCTGAGCGATTCGCGCGTACCCTGAAACGGTCCCTTCTCAATTTCAATACCGGGTGGAACCTGTGGTTGCACAGCGCGCCCGCGAATGGCTGCGCCGGCTCCTGCTAACAAGGCAACGGCTGTCCTTCTCGAAATCTTCATGAATTTACACCCGAGGCGAGGAATCCGCCATCCACTCCAATGCACTGTCCGGTGACGAAAGCGGCGGCGTCCGAGGCTAGGAAGACCGCCGCCCCGATGAGCTCCGAGATCTTGCCAAAGCGCTTCATCGGCGTCCGCATCAGCAGTTCGCGACCGCGTTCCGTCCCGTCGAGCAGCGCGGCATTCAAATCTGTGCGGAAAACACCGGGAGCGATGGCATTCACATTGATGCCTTTCGGCGCCCATTCCACTGCTAGGCTGCGCGTCAGGCCAAGAACGCCCGCTTTCGAAGTCGTGTACGCGGCCACCTCGAAAAAGCCCAGATAAGAAGTGAGCGAGGCGATATTAACGATGCGGCCCCGGCCGCTTGCTCTCAGCGGCTCGTAAAAACTCTGACAGGCACGCAGCGTTCCCGTGAGATTCACGTCGAGTAGATTGTCCCACTCGTCGTCGCTGACGGCCACCGTCGGTTTACGAAAAGTCTGGCCGGCCGCGTTCAGCAAAATATCCACTGCTCCGAAACTGGAGAGCACCCTATCGCGCAGCCCGTCGACGGAATGCCGGTCGGAGGCGTCGGCCGTAACCGCGAGAGACTTGCGCCCGAGGGTCTCAATTTCCTTGGCCACCTCGCGTACCAGATTTTCACGGCGGCCAGTAGCAACAACATCCGCGCCGGCTTGCGCCAGACCGGTTGCGAGAGCGCGACCGATGCCCGAAGTGCCGCCCATGACGACCGCGACTCGACCGGACAGGTCAAAGAGATCCATTTGCATGGGAACATCTTATCTTCCGAATGCAAATGGAGGGGCTCCCGGGTCACCTCACAGCCAACCACATTCCGATGATCATTTCGCCGACTGCCAGGCGCCGCGTCAGCACCGGATTATCCGCCAGAAAATCGAGGATGTCATCGATCAGGGCGTTGCCGAATTGTAGCCGCCGCGGATATTCGGTAGGAGAAGCAAACGACAAAGCGCCATCCACCAGCATGACAATTCCAATTGCACGTCTAAGAGGTTTAAGAGACATAAGGGCGGACGCCTCGCACTGAAATGCTATCTTACAGCCGTTCATGTGCCGCAGCCGGCGCAATCTTGTTGCTCCGCCGTTGACATCCGGCCTTCGTGCTCGATGCAACAATGACAACAAAGCGTGTTGTTTGTTCGACAACTGAGCCTGGCCGCTTTGCCGGTACTTTTTGCCTCGCTTGCGTTTGCTCAATTCGAAACAGGCGAAGTGCGGGTTGCGGTAAAAGATCCGGCCGGTCTTGCTTTACCCTCGACCGTCTTGCTCGTCAGCGATGCCACGCGTACGCGCCGCACCAACAAAACGGACGAGACCGGATCCACGGTCTTCCGGCACCTGCCGTTCGGGGTCTATCACCTCACCATCGATCATCCCGGTTTCGTTCCCTACTCCAGTTTGCTTGAACTCCGCTCAGCCGTTCCGCGCGACATCACCGCACAACTTCGCGTAAAAGGATCGCCTACGGAGGTAACTGTTACCGATAAAGCAACGCTTATTGACCCGCATCGCACGGGCGTTACGTATTCAGTCGGAAGCGAGCAGGTTCGCGAACAGGAATCACCCATACCAAACCGCGGTCTGCTGGATGTGGTGAACGAGCAGCCTGGCTGGATCTTTGAAGCGAATGGCGTTCTGCATCCGCGCGGCTCCGAATATCAGACCCTCTTTGTAGTCGATGGCGTGCCGATGGACGAGAATCGGTCGCCGGGCTTTGCGCCGGGCTTGCAGACGAGTGAAGTCTCCGATTTGAATGTTCTCACCGGCAACATCCCTGCAGAGTTTGGCCGCAAATTAGGCGGCGTCGTCGAAGTGAACACTACGCAGGACCTCCGGCCTGGCTTGCACGGGTCAGCCCAAGTAGGAGGCGGCAGTTTTAATACTGAGAGCGCGTTCGCCTCCCTCTCCTATGGATGGACGGGCAGCGGCCTGACTGTGACAGCCTCGGGAGCCCATACGCAACGCTATCTGGATCCGCCGGTTCTCGGCAACTACACAAATACCGGAACCTCTGACGCAATTACCGGTGCGTACGATATCGATCTGTCAAGCGCTGATCGCCTGCACTTCGCGTTCGCGCACCGCCAGACATCTTTCGAGGTTCCTAATGAAAACCTGCAGCAGGCGGCAGGACAGCTACAGAATCGCAATGCGCCTGAAGACCTGGGCCAGGCCAACTATGCCCACGCGTTCTCGGCTAACCTGCTGCTGAATATCCGCTTGGTGGTCGAGGATCTTTCGGCGAATCTCTGGTCAAACATCTACTCAACGCCGATTATTGCGTTCCAGCAGCGCGGCTTCCGCCGCACTTATCTGAACACGAGCCTTTCAGCAACTCACGGAGTTCACGAGTTGAAGTTCGGCGGCGACGCGATCTATTCGCCTGTCACTGAAGCCCTGCAATATCACATCACCGATCCGTCATACTTCGATCCAGGTACGCCCATCAATTTCAACTTTTACGATCACGCAATTGATCGCGAACAAGGGCTGTGGGCGCAGGACGACTTTCGCTTCAAGAATCTGACGTTGAGCGCGGGCCTTCGCTGGGATCACTACTCGCTTCTTGTAAATGAGCAGGCTTTGACCCCTCGTCTCGGCGTCGCTTATTATCTCCCCAAAACAGGCACCGTCTTCCGTTTTTCGTACGACCGGGTGTTTCAAACACCTGCTATCGAAAATCTGTTACTCGCAAGCTCGCCCGAAGTCGAAAGCCTCAATCCCGAGGTCCTGCGCTTGCCCGTCCGTCCGTCTCGGGGCAACTACCTTGAAACAGGCTTTACCCAGAACATCGCCGGCAAGGCGCGGCTGGATGTCACCTTTTATCGCCGCACTTTCGTCGACTACGCCGATGATAATGTCTTTTTGAACACCGGCATCAGCTTTCCGATTTCTTTCGCCAGCGCAAATGTCCAGGGCGTCGATGCGAAGCTCGATCTGCCGGCATGGCATAATCTCTCGGGATTTCTCAGTTACTCGCACCTGGTCGGTACCGCCTGGCTGCCCGTGACAGGCGGTTTCTTCCTGGGCGAAGATACCCAAGGCGTGCTGGGCGTAACCAGTAGCTTCCCAATCTCACAAGACGAACGTAACTATGCTCGCGCTCGCGTGCGCTACCAGATTACCCCGCGCATCTGGGCCGCGCTGTCTGCCCAGTATGGGAGCGGCCTTCCCGTAGAGATCAATGGAAATGCAGACATCCCCACTCTCACCGCGCAGTACGGGCCGCAGATCGTCAGCCGCGTCAACTTCTCCGCCGGCCGCGTTCGACCGAACTTCTCGCTCGATGTTGCAGCGGGCGCCGATCTTTGGAAGCGAGAGCGGTCAGCGCTCAGAATCCAGGGTGAAATCACAAACCTGACCGGCAACCTGAACCTCATCAACTTCGCCGGGCTCTTCTCGGGCACCGCCGTCGGTATCCCTCGCAGCGCAAATGTTCAGCTGCAATTCGAGTTCTAAAACGCTGCCGCACCTGCTTCCGCCACGGCGTGATCCTGATCGCCCGATCCGCCGCTCACACCGATAGCGCCCACTACTTTGCCGTCGCGCTTTAGCGGAATACCCCCGGCGAAAATCATCACGCGCCCATGGTTCGAAACATGGATCCCAAAGAACTGGCCGCCGGACTGACTATGCTGCGCCAGATCCTTCGTCGCAATATCGAACGCTCGCGCGGTCCACGCTTTATTGATGGAGATATCGATGCTGCCCATCCATGCGTTGTCCATCCGGGCATGCGCCACCAGGTTGCCGCCCTGGTCCGCCACCGCAATGTTCATGGGCTGTCCGATCTCCTGCGCCTTCTTCTCGGCCGCTGCAATCACACGCTTCGCATCCGCCAAAGTCATCATCTACTCTCCTTTCACAGACTCCAATCATCTCATCGCGCCTATTCGAGACCATGTCTCGCACGCGCTGCCGGTCGCCTCATTACATGTGCATCCCCTTCCGCCGCCCGGAGTCGGAGAACGGCTCATCTGCGGGGTCCGAGGCCTACCGCCCATATATACGTCCTCCCTCCGTTTCCGATACTGAAACTATGAGCACCTCCGCAGTGTCGCCTCAT
>JAFAMM010000380.1 GCA_019233375.1 Acidobacteriaceae bacterium | reverse complement strand
TGATCTCGCTTGGCCCCGCCGCACTCGAAGGGTCGATCAAGCCGGGTGAAACGCTCGTCGCCGTTGGCGGCCAGCCCGTCGGTCCGCACACAAACCTCGACCAGCTTCTCGAAGATAAGGTCGACCATCGCGTTGTGCTCCAGATCGCCTCGGCTACGGATCCGTCAAAGATAAGAGACGCTGTTGTCCGGCCCGTTTCCCTTGCCGTTGAAAAAGGCCTGCTCTATCGGGCCTGGGTCGAAGCAAACCGCGCTTACGTCGAAAGGATCAGCAACGGTAGACTCGGCTATGTCCATCTGCAGGACATGTCCTCGCAGTCATTGAGCCAGCTCTATATTGATCTCGACGTGCAGAACCAAACTCGCGAGGGCGTGGTCGTCGATATCCGTGACAATAACGGCGGCTTTGTCAACCAGTATGCTCTCGATGTCTTCACCCGCAAGAATTACCTCACCATGACGCCCCGCGGGGGCGATCCGGAGCCCGCCCGTGCGGCGCTCGGGCAACGCGCTCTCGGCCTGCCGACCATTCTCGTCACTAACCAGAACTCGCTCTCTGATGCGGAAGACTTTACTGAGGGCTACCGCACGCTCCATCTCGGTAAAGTTGTCGGCGAGCCTACCGCAGGCTGGATTATTTACACCGGCGGCGCTCAGCTCATCGACGGCTCCGTGCTGCGTGTCCCGCGCGTCCGCATCCAGGCGCATAATGGCCAGGACATGGAAGGCCACCCGAGGCCGGTCGATATCCCGGTCGAGCGTATGGCGGGCGATTCCGTCAGCGGCAAAGATGTGCAGCTTGCTGAGGCTGTTAAGGAATTGCTCACCGAGCTCTCGCGTCCATAGAGAAATGCGGCTCATTGTCGGTATTACCGGAGCGTCAGGCGCCATCTTCGGTATACGTACCCTTGAAGCACTGCGGCTCCTGGGTATCGAAACGCACCTGATCCTGAGCCGGTGGGCGCGCGCCACCATTACAACCGAAACGGGGTACTCCGTTGCGCACGTCGAGCAGTTGGCTTCCTCCTCCCACAATCAGGAAAACCAGGCCGCACCCGTTTCAAGCGGCTCCTTTCGCACGGAAGGAATGATCATCGCGCCATGCAGCATGAAAACCCTTGCTGCCATCCGTCACGGCTACGGCGAATCGCTGATTGCTCGCGCGGCCGATGTCACGTTGAAGGAGCGCCGCAAACTCGTGTTGCTCGCCCGCGAAAGCCCGTTCAGCGAAATCCATCTCGAAAACATGCTCGCCCTCGCCCGCATGGGCGTTGTCATCTTCCCTCCCGTTCCAGCCTTTTACAACCAGCCCGCATCCATCGACGACCTCATTCGACACATCGTCGGCCGCCTCCTTGATCAGTTTGGGCTCGATCTGCCCGGCGTTGAGCGGTGGAGTGGTTTCGACGCGGGCCGGAAGAACGAAAAGAACTGCTAACGTAGAGCTACCGAAGGTAGTTCGTTTGGCCAGGAAGCCTGCCTCTCCGGATCATTCCCTGCACGTGCTCGGTAAGTATCTTTCATTGGGTCTTACTTTGCCCGCATCTGTATTTGCCGGTTATCTGCTGGGTGCGCTCGCGGATCATTGGCTCCATGCGCAGTTTCTGCGCGCGGCCGGCATCCTCTTCGGCATGGCTGCGGGAATTTATCAGATATTGCGCGAACTCTTTCGTGACGAAAAAAGATCCAGGAATTCGCCATGAGCTCTCCCGCCGCTCAGCGCTCCGTTTCCCGCCTGTACTTTCTGACGGCGCTCTTTGGCATCGCTGGATTTGTCATCTATTTCGCTGTTCAAGGGTCCCTCTCCGCCGCGGGGTTCGCGATCGGTGCCGTTGCCTCGCTCGGCAACCTCTGGCTCTTTGACAGGCTCACCCGATCCATCGCCCCGGGCGACACGCCGCGCAAGAGCTGGCAGGCCGGAACGTTCATTGTGCGCTACGTGATCCTGTTTTTTATTGCCTATGCTAGTATCAAAACTTTAGGAGTCAATCCCTTAGCGGTCATACTGGGTCTCCTCGCGAGCACCGCCGCGGTCTTAACATTTTCCGTATACGAGTTGCTTCGCGGATTAGTCGGGAGCCGCTCAACGCGCTGACTGAATAATGCACCACCACGAACTCTGGATCACTGGCCTCTTGAATGACTATCTGGCCGGACCGGCGAATGCGCTCCTCAACGCCGTCAACCATCCCGCCGCAGATGCTCGCTATCCCTGGGCGGATTGGATGGTTTGCGAAATCATCGTCGTGCTCTTTACCGTCGTTCTGTTCGGCTATTTACGCAGCAGACTTTCGGTTGATCGTCCGGGTAAACTGCAGCACACCTTTGAGTTCATTTATGACTTCGTCCGGTCTTCATCCGAAGAAGTCGCCGGCGAGCAGGGTCCGAAGTACGTGGCGTTCTTCGGCACTATCTTCATCTTTATCCTTTTCATGAATCTGATCGGTATCATCCCCGGCTTCGTTTCGCCGACCATGTACGCGATGGTGCCGCTGGGATTGGCCGTTTCGACATTCTTGTTCTATAACGGCGCAGGCATCCGCCAGCAGGGATTGGGCTATGCGAAGCAGTTTCTTGGCCCTATGCTGTTCCTTGCACCGCTCATGATACCGATTGAGATCATCAGCAACCTGGCGCGCCCGCTTTCGCTGACCGTTCGTCTTTTCGCGAACATGTTTGCGGGTGAGCAGGTCTATCTCACGTTCCTGCAACTAACAAAATTTTTGGTTCCCGTCATCTTTATCGGCCTGCATACATTCGTCTCGTTACTTCAGGCTTATATTTTCATGTTGCTCGCCATGGTCTACGTCGGCGGAGCAGTCTCGCACGAGCACTGATCGCCCGGCGAGCTTCCAAGGCTTAATCCGCTTCCAGTGTGAGCGCCCGGCGTCCCAACGCACGGTGTCGAACACCTCCTGAAAGCAACTTACTAGGAGAAACAATGAAGAACAAACTTATGTTGCTCGTCATCAGCATGCTTGCTCTGGCGAGTCCGATATTCGCTCAGGGCGCAGAGGCGGGAAATCCGTCTGATGCGAACCGGCGCGCAGCTGCCTACATCGCAATGGGTCTCGCTTCGGGCCTTTGCGGTCTGGGCCAGGGGCGTGCAACCGCCTCGGCAGCCGAGGCCATGGCTCGCAATCCCGGAGCTGTCGCCGCCATCCGCGTCGCTCTGATTCTGGGTCTGGTGCTGATCGAATCGCTCGCGCTGTATACGCTCGTCATCACCTTTATCGCGCGTTAAGTCTCCGTCTCAAAAACAATACAGGCCTGATGCCCGCAAAGCGGTGTCGGGCCTGTTTTACTTTGGAAACGGACGTCTCGTATGAAATTGCAAGGAATCTTCCCCGCGCTTACCAGCTCGTTTGATCATGAAGGCAAGCTGTATAAGGCCAAAGTCTTCCATAACATCGAGAAGCTCAATCAGATTGCTCTCGCCGGCTATGTCGTCTGCGGTTCGAGCGGAGAAACACCTCTGCTGAGCGTAGAAGAGCGTCTTCAGCTCATGGCGTGGGTGAAA
>JAFAMM010000239.1 GCA_019233375.1 Acidobacteriaceae bacterium | reverse complement strand
GCAGCGTGATAGTCAAACTGCTCATACTGTGAGGGTTAATTTCGAGAGTATCAGACCGTCAGAGGCCCGACGCCCGGACCCGGACAGTTGACCTTTTCTTTACCTGTTTTGCGATTGCCCGTGAGCGTCTGGTTGCTAGACTGGAGAGTAACCCTTCGCGTGAGCACCTCCTCTACCATCCCTGGTTTCGATGAATCTGCGCTTGTCGTGCGTGCGAAAGCCGGCGACATGGAGGCGTTTTCCGATCTGGTGAGTCACTATGAGCGCCGGGTCTTCCGGATGGCAAAGCAGATCACTCAAAACGATGACGACGCTTCGGATGTGCTTCAAGAGACATTTCTTAAGGCATACACCCATCTGGATGATTTCCAAGGAAACTCCAAGTTCTACACCTGGCTGGTCCGGATCGCGGTAAACGAAGCGCTCATGAAGCTTCGAAAGCGCCGGTCAGATCGCACGGTGCCGCTTGATGAGCCTATTGATACCGGCGAAGATGAGGTCGCACGCGAAATCGCCGTTTGGGACCAGAACCCGGAAGACAGTTACTCCCGCGACGAGTTGGCCCGGATCCTGGACGAGTCGATACAAAGTTTAAAGCCAGCCTACCGAACCGTTTTTATACTAAGAGACATCGAAGAAATGTCCATAGAAGAAACGGCAGAGGCGCTGGGGTTGTCCATATCAGCAGTTAAGAGCCGTCTTCTTCGCGCCCGGCTGCAGCTTCGCGAGAAGCTGACCCGGCAATTCAAGCGAAAGGGGGATGATGCGTTTGCTTACCTGTAAGCAGTTTCTGCAGGAGCTGAACGATTACCTCGACGAGACTCTCGACCCTAAAATGCGCGCGGATTTACAAAGGCATGTAGAAGAATGCCCCAATTGCTGGGTTGTTTGTGACACTACCCAAAAGACATTAAGAGTCTTTAAGGGTATGGAGGCACAGCCGATTCCCGGTGAGATCCACTCGCGACTCATGGCAGCCCTTGAAAAGCGCATGCGGGATGATCCGCGCTCGCTTTGCCGCCGTAAAACAGAGGTTTAGGTTGCTGAGATGTCGTTCCGTTCACCATCGTATTGAGTGAACGGAGTTCCCCATTATTCCTCCAAACTGACAACCGGTACCAGCTGGCCTTCGCGGATATAGTAATCGTTGCCGCGCCAACGGACGCTTCGTCTGGTAAAGCTCGCGAGCCACAGGAGGAACGCCATAGCGTCCCACACAGGAATGAGCAAGCTGTCGCGCCAGGTAGCGGGCAGCTTGAATCCATAGCTGCCGATTACCATGGTCATGACAATTCGCAGGGCCAGGTACAAACTTAAGTAAGCTGTCGCTAGCGCCATCGACGGGGCAACGATCGCCGCCACCACGGACCAGAACAGCCCTTGCGTGAGCAGCAACCCGAGATGCCCGGCAGGCCTCATGTAGCGCATGACGACGAGCCATCTCAGCCGCTTGTGCCAGAGTTCGGCGAGCGACCCGAAATCAGCAACGGTGTCAATCGTGTACGGCAGCAGCTCCACCCTATAGCCCTGCTCGGCAATCGAACGGCCGATCAACAAATCGTCACCCGGGCGATTCTCGATCGCCTCATACCCGCCGAAGCGCGCCAGCTGGGAACGAGTGGTGGCAATTGTCGGCCCGATCGCGAATTTGACCCCGTCCAGCTGCTTCGCAACGAGAATGCCGGCATAAAAATCTGAAAGCATCCCGACCGACTGCAGACGGTCTGCAAATGTCTTATCTTCAATGGACAAATAGGGCAAGGTGACCGCTCCTATCTCCGGATTTCCTAGGGGCGCCACCACAGTCTTCAGGTAATCCGGCCGGGCCCGCACATCGCTGTCGCTGATCACCAGCACCTCATGACGGGCTTCGCTGACCAGACGCGCGAGCTTTGCCGCTTTGTCATTCGCGGCCATGCGTCCGGAGCCGAAGAGCACGCGAATCGCCCGTTCCGGGAAATCGCGTTTCAGCTGTTCTAGAACTTCAAGAACCGGCGTCGCTTCGCTATCGACACAAAAGAGCAGCTCGTAATCCGGGTAATCCTGCCGGCAGAAACTCGCGAAGTTTTCATACGCATCCGGGTCCGTCCCTTTGACCGGCTTGAGGCAGCTAACAGGAGGCGTAAAGCTGGCCGGATTCGGGTTTCGCAGTTCTCTATCGGAGAAGAATCGCCAGGAACTCCAGATGGCGATCAAATAATAAACGAATGGGATGGCTGCGATCAGAAGTATGAGAAATGTCATGGCGTTGAATTGCTTTCGGTCGCATCTGTCGAGCGCCCACCCCCGCACGCTCTTCGATACGACGGAAAGCTAAGCAAACTTGTTATCCTCGTCCTAAGTACATTGAGATCTATTTGACTACTCTTTCTTGGAACCGGTCGGGATCGTGTCGGCCCAGACCCCGATGACTGCTTCCAGAATCTAGTCTACTTTGTTCGACTTAGAAGCCAGCCGCGGGCTGGCCGTATTGCTACAATCAGATATAACATCAGGTCTTCAGGACTCGTCCTCCCGACTTATCCCCGGAATTCTGCCAAACAGATCGATGAGCCGGCTGGTCTTAGTTAGGGCGAGTTGTATCAAACTTGTTGAAACGACATGGGAAATGACACGTCTGAGCGAGGGGGGCGACGCGCTTGTGTGGCATAGCCGGCTTTACGCATCTTAGATGTTCGGCAGCACCGGGTCGAATCCAGTCTGCCGTACGATCTTTAATTCATCGCGGGCCGGACCAGCAGGGCGTCTATGAATCGTCCTTAATCTCACTCGGTGCTACCAGGCTCAAGATCCTGGATTTGCACGCGGGCGATCAGCCGATCACATCTTCAGACGGTGATTTCGTCATCGCTTTCAACGGTGAGATTTACAACCACGCCGCCGTTCGTTCAGAACTCGAAGGCCTTGGCTACAGTTTCCGCACTCATACCGATACGGAAACGGTTCTGACTGCCTTCCGCGAATGGGATACCGGCTGCTTTGCAAAACTGCGCGGCATGTTTGCCGTGGCGCTTTGGACCGAGTCGTCCCGCAGGCTGGTTTTGGCGCGCGACCGCCTGGGCATCAAGCCGCTCTATGTCTCGTTTCGCGGTGACGATCTTTATTTCGGCTCAGAGCTGAAAGCGCTCTTCGTGCATCCCGAGATCGACCGGTACATCTCGCCTTCCGGTCTCGACTGCTTTCTCACGCTCAACTATGTGCCGAGCCCGTGGACATTGGCGCAGAACATCGAGAAGCTCTCGCCTGGACATTGGCTTGAGTGGCGTGCCGGCAAGGTGCGTTCCGAAGCATATTGGCGCTTGCCGTTCGAAGCGCCCAGGAAGCGAACGCTGGAGTCAGCCAAAGAAGAGTTGGACGTGCTGTTGGGTGCCTCCATCCGCGAGCATCTTCTCTCGGATGTCCCGGTTGGCTTGTGGCTCAGCGGCGGCCTGGACTCGTCCACCGTTCTGCATTACGCCTCCGAGGTCCAGCCGCTGCGCACGTTTTCGATTTCGTTCAGTGGCCGCAGTTTCGATGAAGGCAAGTATATCCGCCAGGTCGCCTCGCACTACGGGACCGAACACGAGCAGTTCGACCTGAATCCACAGACCGATCTGCCGGACGCCATCGACCAGTTTGCGGATTACTTCGACGAACCCAATGCCGACGGAGGGGCGCTGCCCGTTTGGTTCCTTTCCAAACTGACCAAACAGCGCGTCACGGTAGCGCTGAGCGGCGAGGGCGCCGACGAGATTCTTGGCGGCTATCTGACTTATCGCGCGGACAACTTGGCGCGCATTGCGCGCAGGGTGCCCCACTTTGCTCTCCGGTTCGCGCGGTCGGCCTCCAACCTCATTCCCGTGTCAGACGACAAGATCAGCTTCGAGTACAAGCTGAAGCGCTTCATCGCCGGCACCCTGCTGAATCCGGCGCGTGCTCACGTCTACTGGAACGGCACATTTTCTGATCACGAAAAACGGTCGCTCATTTCAGGCCGCTTGCCGGGAACGGTAGACCGTATGCTCGCTGATGTTTCACGCCACGGTGACCGCCTGGGCGCCTATTTGTGGTTCGACCAGAAGTTCTTTCTGCCGGACGACATTCTGATGAAAGTCGACCGCATGAGCATGGCTCATTCCATCGAAGTGCGGCCGCCCTTCCTCGATCACAGGCTGGTTGATTTTGCGGCTTCGCTGCCGTCCTCGTTCAAAGTTCGCGGGTCAAAGCAAAAATTTCTGCTCAAGGAGCTTATGAAGGACAAGCTCCCTGCTCCCATTACCCGCCGCAAGAAAATCGGTCTTGATTTCCCCGCTCATGACTGGTTGCGCGGGCCGCTGCGCAGTCTCCTGTTCGATACCTTTGCCGCGGCGGAGGCGGACTACTCTGGATTTTTCAACTTCGACGCCATCGGCGATTGTCTTCAGAATCACCTCAGCCGTCGCGTGAACCTTGGATATCACTTATGGGGCTTGATGATTCTGTTCTTGTGGATGAAGCGATGGCGCATTCAGACGGCTGCCGAACTCGATCAAACCTGGGCGGCCTCCGAACAAATCCTTACGTCTATTTAGCCATTGCTCTCATCGCGGGCGCAATTTATCTCGGCTGCATCTGGTCTCCTCCCTGGCTGCAGGATGACGTGGACGCGGTGCAGGCGCAGATTGCGCACAACATGCTCACCTCCGGCGATTGGGTTACGCCACGCCTGGACGGCATTGCGTATCTCGAAAAGGCGCCGCTGATCTATTGGCTGCTCGCGATCTGCTACAAGCTCTTCGGCATTACGGACGTGGCGGCGCGGCTCCCTGTGGCGCTTTCATCCGTCGCGCTCGGATTGCTGATGACAGCGTTCGCCATATGGGCCTTCGGCAGACGGGCGGGATTTTATGCCGGCCTCTGCATGTCCACCTGCGTCGGCCTGTTCCTGTTCACGCGCATTCAAATACCGGACGTGATGCAGACGTTGTCAATTGCGCTGGCGCTCTGGGCATTTCTGCGGGCCATTGATCCCGAGGAGCCGCATCCACGCGCCTGGGCTTTTGTGCTCGCCGCCAGCATGGGTGTCGGGCTGCTGCTAAAAAGCCTGATCGGAGTGGTGTTTCCGGTCGGCACAGGTCTTCTCTTCCTGCTGCTTACCGGGCAGCTGTTCTCCCGTGAAACCTGGCGCCGCCTCCGCCCGTTCAGCGGAACACTTATCATTCTTGCGATTGCGGCCCCTTGGCATGTACTTGCCACGCTGCGCAACCCTCCTTATTTTGATTTCACCATGAGCAGCGTTCCGGGCCAGTATCACGGTTTCTTCTGGTTCTTTTTCATTAACGAACAACTGCTGCGCTTCCTGAATCTACGCTATCCGCGAGACTACAACACCGTTCCGCGTCTCTATTTCTGGCTGTTACACCTCATCTGGCTGTTCCCGTGGAGTGTTTATCTCCCGGCCGTGTTCAAGCTGCGTTATCGCGCGAATGACCGCGCTTCGCGTACGCACTTACTTGCCGCCTGCTGGATCGGCGTGGTGCTGATCTTCTTCACCTTTTCAACAACGCAAGAGTACTACTCGATGCCATGCTATCCGGCGTTCGCATTGCTCCTGGGATCTGCCATGGCGCTTGATCATGTGTGGATACGGCGCGGCACCCGGGCGCTGGCAGGAGTCGCGGCAGGGTGCGCGATCGCCGCGTTTGCTCTGTGGTTCGCCGTCCGTCACACTCCCACTCCCGGCGATATTTCTGTTGCATTGAGTTCCCATCCGAGCGCCTACACGCTCTCGCTCGGGCACATAGAGGATCTGACGATCTCCGCGTTTGCCTATCTGCGTGTTCCCTTGTTGGTGGCAGCGATCGCGTTCTTCATTGGCGCTGCGGGGAATCTCCGTTTCCGCGCCAAGAATGCTTTTCTCGCTTCCGCGCTAATGATGATCTGCTTCTTCCATGCCGCGCGGCTGGCACTCATCGTCTTCGACCCGTTCCTGACGTCGCACGCGCTCGCCGAAGCGTTGCTGCATTCGCCTCCTGGTGAATTGATCGTCGATCACCACTACTACCAATTTTCATCGCTGTTCTTCTACACCGGCCGCCCCGCCCGTTTGCTGAATGGCCGGTTCAACAACCTGGTTTACGGCTCCTACGCGCCCGGCGCCCCCGACGTCTTCATCAACGACGAGCAGTGGAAGACGCTCTGGCTAAGCAGGCAGCGCTGCTATCTCGCAATCTCAGAGAGGAATCTACCGCGCCTGCGCGCCCTGGTGGGAGATGAACGATTGACTCAGTTGGCTGTCAGCGGCGGGAAAGTTTTGCTCACGAATCACGAACTCGAGCTGACCGCCTCGAATCAGTAGTTTATTCCAGCGCTCGCAACACTTGCTGGCTCACCGGCCATTTACCGTAGACATGCGTCTGACTGCTCTCGAAAGTCCCGGCTGTGAGCAGTCCTGTTAGATCACCCGTCTCCGGCCGGCCTTGATCGCGCAGAGCCGCAAGCTTCAACATGTTGGTATTCAGTTGTAGCTGTTTCCCGGCGGCTTGCGCATCGGCAGCGCTCGGAAACGTGGCATCCAACTGGATATTGAATGCGGCGGTACTTCCGGTCTCCGCCGCGCGCAGCGAGATCACCACGGATTCGGCCTGCTGTACAGCGGCATCGAAGAGACGCAGCGGGGCGGGCAGGGCAGCCGGATTTCGAAACACCGCGGGCGCAACCCTCACCCACACGGGTGCGCTTGCCGGTGTTTCTGGCGATCCTGACAGAACCCACCGGAATTTGGTGAGTGCCTCCCTGTTCTCGCCAACAGCCAGCACCAGAACATCCGGTGTCAATCTGCGAAAGCAGGCCCAGCGCCCCGGAGTGCTGGCCGGCGCCTGGCAACGCTCACTGCTGCACGCGCCGCCATGCGCTTTGGCGTAGCGCTTCAGGCTGTTCCAATCGAATCGCCCCCGCGCGATAAAGAGCACGTCGCGCCCGTCCGCGCTGCCGGCGAGTACGTCCGCGTCGCGCGCGTAATCGAACTCCGTGTCCTTCACGAACTGCTGATAATCCCGATCCTCGCCCGGCTGCACACCGGCGAAAAACTTTAGTAGACCGGAGCGGCGCAAGCTCGCAAAATCGATGAAAAATACCGTGCGCTCGCCCGCTGGCAGCAGAGCCACAAGCTGTGCATCGGTAATGATGGCGGGTTCCCGCCAGCGATGAATTCCAAACGCAAGCGCCAGTACCACAGCCGCCAGTAGCAGCAGCGAAAGAAGCGGATGCACGCGCCTGTGCAATGACGAATGCTCTAGGCCGTCGCCATCTCGGAAACGCGCGCGCCTTTCCAGAGATCAATGTACGGTCTCAGTTGTTTCATCATCGCCGCGTACTGCGGGAACGGTAATGATTGCGCTCCGTCGCTCATTGCCTTCTCGGGGTGCGGGTGAACCTCCACGATCAGACCGTCCGCGCCAATCGCAACCGCCGCTCTCGAAAGCGCCGGCACCAGGCTTCGTTTGCCCGTCGCATGACTCGGATCAAGAATAACGGGCAGATGTGAGAGTTCATTGAGCACGGCAACCGCTGTGATATCGCAGGTGTTGCGAGTTGCCGTCTCGAACGTGCGAATGCCCCGCTCGCACAGGATGACGTTCGGATTTCCGTGTGCAACGATGTACTCGGCGGACATCAGCAGCTCTTTCACCGTCGAACTCAGACCGCGCTTCAGCATCACCGGCCGCTGAGCCTTTCCCAGCATCTTGAGGAGTGCGAAATTTTGCATGTTGCGGGCGCCGATTTGCAGGATATCTGCATACTCGGCGACCAGGTCCACGTCGCGATCGCTCATCACTTCGGTGATGATGCCCAGGCCGGTCTCGCGTTTGGCTTTGGCCAGCAACTTAAGCCCTTCCTCCTCCATTCCCTGAAAATCATAGGGCGAAGTGCGCGGCTTGAACGCGCCGCCACGCAGAAACTTGGCGCCATGCTGGCCTACAAAGTGCGCGGTGTCGAGGATTTGCCTCTCGCTCTCCACCGAGCACGGACCGGCCATCACGACGAATTCGTCCCCGCCCACTTCCACGCCATTGGCGACGATCTGCGAGCGGCTGGGCCGGAACTCGCGGCTGACGAATTTGTACGGAGCGGAAATGCGTACCGCTTTTTCCACCTGCGGCATCGCCTCCAGCGACTCGAGACAGGCGGTCACGTCGCCGATCCCGACCGCGCCGATCACCACTCGTTCCTCGCCTTCAATCGAGTGCACCTTGTAGCCGAATTCGCGTATCCGCTCGCAAACCGCATCTATTTCTTCCCGGCTTGCGTGCCGCTTCATTGAAATGATCATTGAGAGCCCGGTGTTTTTAAATGTACCAGTCGCCAGGGCTTCTTCCGGTGGTAACATTTGGTTTGCCCCATGCAGCGGGTCTTTCTCCTGGTCCTACTTGGAACGGCCGCCGTAGGGCCCACGCTGTGCAACGCCCAATCCTCTAAAGCGGCGGCGCACAAGGCAAGCGCTAAGAGCAAGAATTCTGCTCATCTCGTACCCGCTGGCAGTTCTAACAGCCACAGCGGAGCCAATGCACACGGCCGGGGAAAGACACACGCCAGGCACGTACCGCCTCCGCCGAGCTACCAACTCCATCCGGATGCCGAAAGGTATCAGCAGATCCAGCAGGCGCTCGCCGACAAAGGCTATTTCAAGGGTCCGGTGAACGGTGAGTGGGGCGACGATTCGGTGGATGCCATGCGGCGCTTTCAAACAGATCAGAAACTCGATACACCCGACGGCAAGATCACGGCCTTAAGCCTGATCGGTCTCGGCCTTGGACCGAAGCACGACGGCAGCACCGCGCCCATGACAACCATGCAGCACCCGGCGGATACCTCCCACACGGGTTCTCTTCCGCCGCCCGATACTCCGCCCGCGCCTGCGCCAAATTTTGCTCCTCCAGACTAGCTCGCGTCAAACTAGGAGACATGTCCCAGGGATCTCGATACCGGGTTTGGAGGCTGGCCTTTAGGCCGCGCGTTTTGAGCAACAAGAAATAACCGTTCTGTCTCGACAGGTTACTAGATAAGGAGATCACTCGAGTGGTCATCGGCGTTCCTAAGGAAATCAAAGATCACGAAACCCGTGTAGGATGCGTGCCCAGTATGGTTACGGCGCTGCGCGAACGCGGTCACGAGGTGCTGGTAGAAACCGGTGCCGGCATCGGCAGCTCCATCACGGACGAAGAGTACGCTGAAGCCGGCGGTCTCATCCTCGAGAAGGCCGCTGATATCTGGAACAAGGCGGAGCTAATCGTCAAGGTGAAAGAGCCGCAGCCGTCCGAGTACTCGTGTTTCCGCCCCGGCCTCATCCTCTTCACGTACCTTCACCTGGCGCCGCTGCCTGAACTCACCGAAGCACTGGTAAAAACGCGCGTGAACTCGATCGCCTACGAAACTGTCCGCGAGCGGGATGGATCGCTGCCGCTGCTGACCCCGATGAGCGAGGTGGCCGGGCGTATGGCCGTGCAGGTCGGCGCGCAGTACCTGGAACGTCCGAACGGCGGTCGAGGGATTCTTCTCGGCGGAATCCCCGGCGTCGCACCCGCCAATGTCGTGGTCATCGGAGGCGGCATCGTCGGCCACAACGCGGCCAAAATGGCCTGTGGTCTCGGTGCAAACGTAACCATCATCGACCGGAACCTCAACCGGCTTCGCGAACTCGATGATGTTTACTTCAACTCCATCCGCACTCTTGCCTCGAACAGCTACACTGTGCGTGAAACGGTGCGCCAGGCCGATCTGGTGGTCGGCGCCGTTCTCATCCCAGGTGCCGCTGCTCCGAAGCTGGTACGGCGCGAAATGATTTCCACCATGAAGAAGGGTGCCGTCATCGTGGACGTCGCCATTGATCAGGGCGGGTGCGTCGAAACCGCGCATGCAACCACTCATACTGATCCTGTCTACTACGTAGATGGCGTGCTGCACTATTGCGTCTCGAACATGCCCGCGGCCGTTCCGCACACCTCCACCTTCGGTCTGACGAACGCGACCGTTCCGTACCTGCTGGCACTTGCGGACAAGGGCCTGGAGCGCGCCGCTGAGGAGAGCGCCGCGCTTGCCGAAGGAGTCAATACGTATCAAGGGCAGATTACCTGTGGTCCGGTCGCCGAATCTCAGGGCCGCCAATGGCGCGAGCTCACCACCGTGATTTGAGCGTGTTTGCGGCTCTAATCTTCAGCGCCGGGCCGCCCGCCAGCAACCCGTACCAACTGTAATGGAAGAATTCGAGGTTTACGCCGCGATCGGCGAACAGGGCTTTAGCCAGCTGATCGCCGCATTCTACAAACAGATTCCAAGCGACGATGTGCTAGGGCCCCTGTATCGCGGCCGCGATCTGGCGGGCGCCGAGCAGCGCCTCCGCGATTTTCTCGTCTACCGCTTTGGCGGGCCCCAGCGCTATATCGAGCAACGCGGCCATCCGCGGCTACGTATGCGGCACTTTCCATTTGCCGTTTCGCCTGCCGCCAGAGATCGCTGGATGCAACTGATGCTGAACGCGCTCGAAACGACATCCTTTCCCGCTGATGTCAAACACGTGTTGCATAACTTTTTCGACTCAACCGCTACTTTTCTTATCAACCGGCCCGAGTAGGACGCGCCGTCTTATCGCGTGCTCAGGCTCATCTACACGCTCAAAATGCCATTGACTGGGCCTCGAATGTAGGCGGCCCCTCGAACCTCTGAAGGCGGCGTGGCGCTGCGCTATCCTGATCAATAACAATTTCGTTTCATTGCGGAACCTAGGTAGTTGACAGAGCACAGGTTTCGCCGATACACTAGGAAAGTTTGGCGAGT
>JAFAMM010000190.1 GCA_019233375.1 Acidobacteriaceae bacterium | reverse complement strand
CCCCGACGAGAACACCTCCAATAAGCTGCAGGACATCTACCAGGTGAGCAAGAAGTTTTGGATCGCCGAATACTTCCCGGAAGACGCGGACGGCGGCGAATTATCGGCGGATGGACGCGTTGTAGAAATGCTGAGCGAGCACACGATGGAAGGAATGCTGGAAGGCTACCTGTTAACCGGTAGGCACGGCTTCATTTCTTCGTACGAGGCCTTCGTACACGTCATCGATTCCATGTTCAATCAACATGCGAAGTGGCTTTCCATCTGCAATCACTTGCCGTGGCGGCAAGATATCTCTTCCCTAAACCTACTCATAACTTCCACCGTGTGGCGTCAGGATCACAACGGATTCACGCACCAGGACCCCGGATTTATCGATGTTGTCGTGAACAAGAGTGCAGAGGTGACACGTATCTATCTCCCGCCCGATGTAAACTCGCTGCTGTCCGTCGCTGACCATTGCTTAAGAAGTAATAACTACGTCAATGTGATCGTCTCAGACAAGCAGCTGCATCTGCAGTATATGGATATGGATGCGGCCATCAGGCACTGCACGAAGGGGATCGGCATTTGGGATTGGGCCAGTAACGATCAGTGCGGTGAACCAGATGTTGTCATGGCCTCCGCAGGCGATATTCCCACTCAAGAGGCACTCGCCGCGATTGCTTTGCTTCGTGAAGAGTTTTCGGATCTCAAGATCCGTTTTATAAACGTCGTGGACCTCTTCAAGCTGCAGCCGGACACAGAGCATCCGCACGGCCTCTCCGACCGGGATTTCGATTCGCTATTCACGACCGACAAACCGGTCCTCTTTAATTTCCACGGCTATCCGTGGCTGATTCACCGATTGGCGTACCGCCGTAAGAATCACGCCAACATACACGTGCGCGGATATAAAGAGAAAGGCAATATCAATACCCCACTCGAATTGGCCATCAATAACCAGATAGATCGTTTCAGCCAGGCGATCGACGTGATTGATCGGACACCCAAGCTGCAACGCATCGGTGCCCACGCCAAAGAGAAGTTCCGCGACATGCAGATTTCTTGCCGGAACTACGCCTATGAGCACGGAACTGATAAACCGGATGTTGCCGGATGGACGTGGCCATTTTAAGGCGTTGATGCACACCACCGAAGATTTCTCGAATCTAAACATCAGTTCAGGCAATCTTGAACACGAAAATGGGGCGATGGCTCGTAGGCAGAGGCGAGGATTCTCAAGTAGGGTGAACCAGCCTACAATCGCCGAGCCGAAACTCCGTCGCCCTCACTATGCAGAATCACGGGAGCTACAACCATGAAATTAACGGCGCTTCGACACAGGCCTGACGTTTGCGTATTGGCGTTGGCCGCTCTGGCCTTCGCATCGGTGCCGGCGAATCGTCACTTTGCAACTGGCCAAAAAGCCAAAGTCAAGGGCGTCATCATGTCTCGGGATGGCGATCTGATCAACCTGCGTGAGTCAAGCGACGTGGTCGCGACGGTCGTGCTCTCTGACTTGACAAAGGTGCAGGTAAAAAAAGGCGTTTTCAAATTTCGCAAAGAAGATTTGGATATCACGGCACTCGTGCCAGGTCTGCGGGTGGAAGCGTCGGGTATCGGCAATGCAGAAGGCAGGCTCACGGCGGAAAAGATCACCTTCAACCCAGATGATTTCAAGACCGCGCGTTCGGTGGATACTCGCGTTACTCCGATAGAAAATAAGCAAGCGGAGATGGAGACCAAGCAAAACGAGCTTGAAGGACGGCAGAAGCAGACCGAGCAGGACGTCCAAAACGCCCAGAGTGAGGCGGAAAAGGCAAACGCGGGACTGGCTGAACTGCATTCCCGGGTGTCCAGTCTCGACGACTACGACACCAAATACTCCGCGACGGTATATTTCGCTACCAATAAGTACGATCTGACCGACCAAGCGAAAAAGGATCTGGATCAACTTGCGCAGCAGGCCCTTCCGCTTCGCGGCTACATGATCGAGGTTGCGGGTTATGCGGATACCACCGGAGATGCTAAGCGGAATCAGGAACTGAGCGAGCTTCGGGCGGAGGCCGTGGTTCAGTACCTTCAACAGGTTGGCAGAATTCCGTTGCGCCGTATTTTGGCGCCCGCGGGTCTTGGCACATCACAAAGCGCAGCCGACAACAGTACAGCAGAGGGTCGCGAGAAAAATAGGCGGGTCGAGGTTCGCGTCATCGTCAACCGGGCTGAATCTTCCGCCCCCAAGCAGGGATAGTGAGCGCACGGAGAGTTCAGCCCTTCACCAACTCTTCCGGCCGGCCGGCGCTCGCACCCGTCTATGGAATTGTGCGCTCACACGGCGACCCGATCTGACCTCCGTCACTGGAAGTGCATTCCTCGCAGAATGCCCTGAGCACCGGTGTGATTCTCGTATTCCGCGTACTGGATCACGACGTTTCGTCCGTCTGCGCCGCCGCAAACAAACTCCGGCGAACCGCCCGCGATCAGAACATGCGCGGGATCGGGCAATGCAACCTCGATGCTGGCGGATGTGCTCGCGATACGGAAGCCGGTTATTTTTCCCGAGCTGCACTCAACGGTTTCAATGCGCCCCGTGAACGAGCGGATTTTGTCAGTCGGCTCAATGAACGGATTCCAGTCGTCTGACCCATGCGTCTTGCGGGCTGTTACCATCCGGAAATTGCCTTTTGAATCACGCGAGAGTTGAACGGTCAAATCCGTATCGGCGATGTAGGCCAAACGGAGTGCTGAAGCACGTTCCTCGGGCGTAGCGGCGTAGCTCAACGCCTGTTTCGCCGCGTCTTTCGCCTCCTGGCGCTGATCCGTTTCGTTGAGAGCAGAGGCCACGGCTGTCCAGTAGGCGAAAGCGCGCGCCGCGGGAACGGCTCGCATGCTACGAAACTGTTCGAGCGCGTTCTTGAAATGCCCGGCGTTGCTTTCGAGCAATCCCAGCTTGTAGCGTGCATCATCAAAATCCGGCCTCGCCTCAATCGCGCGGCGAAGCGCGCCGGCGATTTCATCCGTGCTCGCACCGGCATCTTCGGCGAGAATGGCGTACCGGTAACACAGGCCTGCATCTTTGGTCCCAAGCTGGACTGCGCGTTTAAATTGCTCGCGGGCCGTACCCTTGTCGTTCTTTCGAAGCGCGATGCTGCCGAGCGCCGCAGCAACCCGCGAATCCGCCGGACCTGAAGCAGCGAGCGCGGTATAGGCTACTGCCGAGCGCTCAAGATCATCTGAAGCGAGCAGTAGTTCGGCCAGCATCAGCCGTGATTCAAAATCAGGTACCAAAGAAACCTGGAGTATTTGATCGGCCGCTCTAACAGGCGCCAGTGCCACGATTTGCTTGGGCTTCTGCACCCACGTGTGCAGGTCAGCCATAATGGCAGCCGCCGGTTTGCCAAGAGCTCGGTAAAGAAGTTCGGGGGAACTTGCGGCGGCCGATTGGTTCCACAATTGACTGAAATGGCTAGCGTACGCCGGTGAGAAAACCAGCATATCCGCAAGCGCCCAACTTTCGGCGTAGAACATCTCCACCTGGTCCCGTTCTAAGGCCTTCGGATCCAGCGTGAGCAAATCGTGCATCGGAATCCAACGCCGCTGCCGCAGGATCATGCTTCGCGCGGGAAGATCGCCGCCAACAAAGCACCCGTCAGCAGAGATGCGAATCGTTGAAAACAGCTCGGCAAGGCCTTCCGCTAGCGATGGAGCGAGCTGCATTTCCATTGAGTGCAACACGAAATGGGTGTACTCGTGTGCCGTTGTCGCAAGCTCTCGAGCGCTGAGCTTCGACATAACGATATAGTTTGATCCTTCGCCGGTTGCGAAGTACGCATCGGCGGTCGATCGGGGCTGGAACGCGGCATACTCCTTTGCGGATCCGAACTCTATTAGGCGAAGCGGGCCATTCTTCTCCAAATTCATCTCAGCGCTGGCTGGGAGTACCTTGGCGAAGAAAGATCGGAGCTGCTCCAGCCAAAGGGCTGCGGATCGCCCCTCGTGTTCTCCGGCCTGCGAGTACACTTCGAAATGTGCGCTTCGGACGAGCATCCATTGCTCATCCGGTGCCGGGCGCGACAGCGCACCATACATCGCTAGCGCCAGCACCGTAACAACCTTCATGCCGTATCAGGTTGGCCCGTGTTCGCGTCGATTCTAAACGTCCGACTTCCGGCGCCGAACCGCCAACATGATTCCGCCGAGCAGCAGTCCCGCGCTGACGAATAGAAACGAGGCCGGCTCCGGCACAGCCGCCGGTACGAACTGCACACCATGCGGGCTGATACCAGTGAAGATCGGGGTCACAATGCCCGTGCTGAGGTCGAGGCTGCCGAAAATCTTGCCCACATCCACATAGACGGAGCCGGAGTTCAAACCGGTTGCGGTTACACGGTAAACAACCTTCGCTCCCGTATCCGTCAGATAAAAATAACCAGTCTTTGCGGTGGCGTATGCCGTGTCGTCCGGATTTCCGCTGATCGTCTTTCCATCGCTGCCTAGCAGGTGTATAAAGCTCTCGGTCTGAGTGGCCAATCCCTCGTTGTGAATGAACACGATCTCCTGATCCGCCTCGCCCGTCAGCGCCAGATCACCGTTCGGCATCAATATCAGTGAATCGGGATCAGTAATGGTTGTGGACTCCACCTTGCCGGTCGCTAGGTTGGTGCCTACAAAAGTCGAGTTCAAAATGCCGGCGATCTGAAGTGGAGATGCTAATGGCGTCGTCAGCCGAACGACGGTAGAATCTGTGCCGCTCGCCGGGTTCGTTTCGCTCAAAAACGTTTGGCCCTTCGTAAACACGGCATCATCGAATCCGCGATTAGCCACGTTCGTATATGAGCTGCCATACGTATATGCTGTCGTGGCGTTGGTTACCGGATTGATCGTAGTCAGAGCGGAATTTCCGTCATTATTCTGCAGCGCCCAAACCGTTCCGGACGGATCGATTCTCAAACCGTCCACATTGCCGGGAATGCTCCACGTTTTGAGTACCGTTCCTGACGGCGAATAGCGGACCACTGTACTGGAACCACTTGCGCCTGTCGAGTCCGCGCCGTTCTGGTAAGAGATCCAGAGCGACCCGTCTCCGAACTGCACTGAATCCGGTGATGTCCCCCCCACCGCCGTGCCCAACGCAAATTGTTCAACGGTAAATGAAGCTGCTGGCGCATTTTGTGAAATCAAAGCTGCGCAAGCGAACACGGCCAAAGTTGCCGCTGTTCTCTGAATCATACTGGGCCTCCTCATATCCCGCCATGATTCGTTCGATAATCCTCAAACCTTTGACGGGCATCGGCAAGAGCTTATCTGGCTCGGATTACGTCTTCGTGAACTCCAAATGACGTACTTCGAGATCGTGCAAACATGTAAGAGTGATTACACGGGCCAACTCTCTCACGTCTTGGTGCGTGAGAGTTCACTCGAACAAGTTCGGATTTGAAGAACACTGGAGTTATGGATCATGCCTATATGGCTACTCCGCAACTGCATCACATCGGCTTTGTGGTGCGGTCGGTGGAGGAAGCCGCGCCGCGCTTTGCCCGTTACCTTTCCGATGCCGTCGTCTCTCCGGCCTTTTATGACCCGCTGCAGCGGGTAAGGGTGTTGTTTCTATACCCGCCGGGCTCCGCCGCGATCGAACTCGTTGAGCCTGCCGCGACCGGCTCAGAGGTATCTCCGGTGGCAGCCTTTCTGGCAAGGGGAGGGGGACTGCATCACCTTTGTTATGAGGTACCTGACATCGTCACTCATATCGCGGACATGAAAACACGAAGGGCCGCCTTAGTGCGCCCGCCCACGCCCGCGGTTGCATTCGCGGGAAGACGCATTGCATGGATGCTTACGGCTGATAAGCTCCTGGTCGAATACCTTGAAGCGGAAGCAAAATAAACGCTCCGAGTCTTTGCGGCAGACGCCCTTCATCCATTTCGAAGACATGATGTTGCGAAACTGTAAAGCGACACGCAATGAGCGACGTTGAATCGAACCGAAACTTGGCGCCGGGACGCGACGTGGCCATTCCGCGGCCGGGCCGAAGTAGAGGGGCTGCTTACAACCGCTTTCTTCTGTTGGTAGCCGGGTTGGGCGGGTTGCTTTACGGCGTGGACGTAGGAATCATAGGCGGCGCGCTGCCTTACCTGGAGGCCACGTCCGGTCTGAACGCAGGCCAGTTGTCCATCATTGTGGCGGCGGTGCTGCTCGGCAGCGTGATCTCCACTCTCTTCGCCGGGCTGCTTGCGGACTGGATGGGCCGTAAGCCGCTCATGGTGTTGAGCGGCTTTACTTTCATCGTGAGTATTCCGATGATCGCTCTGGCGCACGGTTATGGCCCACTGTTTCTCGGGCGGCTGTTGCAGGGTATCAGCGGCGGATTCATAGGTGTCGTTGTTCCGCTGTATCTGGCTGAGTGCCTGTCCGCCTCGAGCCGCGGCAAGGGAACAGGAATTTTTCAATGGCTGTTAACGCTCGGTATCGTCGCCGCGGCCCTGATCGGGATCTATTTCAGCTATCGTGTAGCGGATGTAATGCGGGTCGCCGATGCAGCTACCGTGTTCGCCTTTAAAGATCAGGCATGGCGCCGCATTTTCTGGGTTTCACTGCCGCCCGGCATTCTGTTCGCCGTCGGAGCTCTGCTCGTTGGCGAATCGCCGCGCTGGCTATTTCGCCGCGGCAAAAAAGATGCTGCCTATTCTGCACTCCTCCGGTCCCGGAGCGAAAATCAGGCTGATCTGGAGCTGAAAGAAATGGAGCGAGTCGCTGCTGAAAATGCTGCCGCTGCCGCTACGGGACATCGCGTGCAGGATTCACTCTTGCGGCGAAAATACGTCATTCCGTTCGTACTCGCCTGCGTCATCCTTTTTTGCAACACGGCAACCGGTATCAACTCGATCATCGGATACAACACCAACATTCTTTTGCAGAGCGGCCTTTCAGATGTGCAGTCCCACTGGGGTTACGTGCTCTTTACGATGATCAACTTTCTGATGACCATGGGCGGCGTCATGTTGGTCGATCGCAGCGGCCGGAAATTCCTGTTGGTGCTGGGGACGTCGGGCATCATTCTGTCACTTGCTGCCGTGGGCCTGATCTTTCGGCACACGGAAAGGCTGACGGTGGACGCGCGGAACGCTATCCAGTCATATGTCAGCCAAAACCAGACTCTGACGCTCCACTTCGATCCCGCCGAAGCCGCAAAACTGCTCGAGCCGGAGGGGCATGCGGCACAGCCAATTAACGCGGCGCGCGCTTCGCTAGTAGTCATTTATGGCTACGGCGATTTCACCGCGGCCACAAACGTCGCGCGTTCCGACGACATCGCTGCGCCATCGGTACAGATCACACGCCAAACTTGCGTCCCGGCGAACAGAATCGAGGCGTTTACCAAGAATCCGTTCGCTGATCTCAAAGCCGCGCAAACCGCGCCGCTGCGAATCGAAAAAGCGCTCATCAGTCCGGTACCGCCGGCTCGCAATGGCTGGCTCGTTGCCCTTGCGCTGTATATTTTTATGGCATTCTATGCCATCGGCCCGGGCGTTTGCGTCTGGCTTGCACTTTCCGAGTTAATGCCAACGCGTATCCGCTCGAACGGCATGAGCATCGCATTGGTCATCAATCAGGTCGTCTCTACAACGCTTGCAGCCATTTTCCTACCTATCGTGAGTAACTACGGATACTCCACCATCTTCTTCCTGTTTGCGGGCTTCACAGTGGTTTACTTCATCACGGCCGCGTTCTTCCTACCAGAAACGAAGGGCAAGACCTTGGAGGAGATCGAGGAGCATTTCGAAGGCCGAGGCGAGCAGCGTAGCGCCGGCAGCGCCCCAGCTTAACGATAGACTCTGGGTAATCTTCGATTCGTACTACGATACCGTGTCTGCTGACGTGCTGAGGCGCGCAGTCAATGCCTGAACTGCCGGACATTGAAGCTTACATCACTGCCCTCAAGCCGCGAATTATCGACCAACCACTTGAGCGCGTGCGGCTTGCCAACCCCTTCCTTCTTCGCACGATCCAACCGTCCGTTGCTGAGGTAGAAGGTCGCGTCGTGCACCGCATTAAGCGGATCGGAAAGCGAATCGCAATCGGTGTGGATGGCGATAACTGGCTCGTGCTCCATTTGATGATCGCCGGCCGTCTGCACTGGCGGTCACCCAAACCAAAGTTGTCCGGACGCCACCAACTCGCCGCC
>JAFAMM010000002.1 GCA_019233375.1 Acidobacteriaceae bacterium | reverse complement strand
CACGTTCTTAATTTGAAGATAGTTCTCCAGGTGATCGCCCCCGCGCCCATGCAGCCCGCAGATCGCCACCCGTACGCGGTCGTTCGCTCCTGCCGTACCCGGTGTTCGTGCCGCCAGGTGCAGCGCGGCCAAACCGCTGGCGCCCGCGCCCAAAAAATCCCGTCGATTCATGCCATCTCCTTTGAAGTTCGGTTCACCTTCTGGCGTATGCGGTAAAAATGTAATCCCTCCTCGCAGCCAGCGTATGGCACGCAGCGCCGCACTTCGCGTCGTGCCCCTGCGGCGGCTTGCTGGCCAACGTGGCGGGTGTGAACGTTGCGGATGCGGCGTCGTAGTCAAACATTCCGTACCCCCATCCGTGCGTGTCCGGGAATCTCTTGCTGTCCTTCTCAATGAACTCGACCTCAATCAGATCTCCAGCAACCGTGTCCGGGGTATGCGCGGAAAATGGGGGATCTGCTATCTTTTTCGGTCGCCACTCGATCTTTGCGATCTTGGAGGCCTCCGGAAAGGGCTTGCCATTGGCTGGAACACCTTCCTTGTACGCGTCGATCATCACGGGATTCGCCAGGATGAGTCTGATCACGTTTTGGGCATCGGTCTGACTCGGCCCGACAGCCTGCCAATCTTCGTACCCTTTGAACTCAGAGAACGCGAGCCCATTCGGAATTTGTAGTGTGTACTTGTCCTGGGCAGCCAGGACCAGCGTTGCGACAGCAGAGAGAAATAATCCAACAAACACCGTCAGCTGGATATTCTTGTGCATTTGCCATCTCCTTACGTTAGATATTGCAGGCTTTCGTCAATCAATCTCTTGGTGCCCGGAATTGCGTCGCCCGAACTTATATCAAGCTCCATTGAAAAGTAGCCTCTGTAGGAAGCGTCCTTTGCCAGCTCGAACATTTTCTTCAAATCGACCGTCTTTTCAGTCTCGTCTTCGCTTTTAACACTGTCCTTTACGTGGCACATGTTCCACGCATGCGGCAGCATGGCTTGCATCGCCCGGATATTGAACTCCGCATCATGGCTGGTGAGACAGTTGCCGAAATCCGGCAATGCCCGCAGATACGGGCTGTTTACCTTTTCAATCACCGCAACCAGAAAGAACGGATCTTCCGCTACCGGATTGTCATTCTCCAGGTTCACCACCACATTCTTCTTCTCACCATATGCAGCAAGCTGTCCCAAACTCTCCGCTGCGATCCCGATAACAGGCTTGCCTCGCCCGTCGATATGCTGCCGGACGCTGGGCGAACCCACCCCCATGGCGAGGTCGATCCACTTCCGCCCCGCTGCTATCGCCTCGGCTCGTACCGCTGCATCCGCGTCATAGAATTTTCCTCCCGTGAGCCCGAGGTCAACCACTCGCGAGTGGGCTTTCTCCACCGCGGTACGAAACGCTTTCAAGTAGTCCGCGTCTGTCGAAGCAAAGTGCTTAACGAGCGGATTGATGTTGTAAACACCAAATGTTTCGGCAACGAAGCTCGGAAATGCGGTCATGTCCATCCCCGTCAAACGTTCGTTGCGTTCTGAATTTTCTGCGCTCTCCATGTAGCCGCGGAACGGCCACGATGTTACTGCCAGGCGATCGCGCGCGCCGCCCGGAAAATCCATTTTCGGACCGGCGGTGGTTGTCTTCTGTGCGGCTCCCCATAGTCGTTCGGCGGCCCCTGACGAGAGTGCAAATATCTTCAGCGCGTCGCGGCGGGATTTCTTCATCAAAAAAATTACCCCTAACTCTGATCACAAGTATCTCAGTAGAATCTGTCTCAATTTGCTGGTCATCGCGGATTCCGGTAAATTATACGGCTAAGGATCTAGAAAGAAAGGTTCATACAATCACCATGAAACGGGCGTCTGTCGTTTCCATCGTCGCCGTTATTTGCTGCTTTTCCCTGAGTACTGCTCGCGCTCAAGAGGCCGGATCCGTACCCGCGCAGGATCTCGTCAGCCGCTCTATCACTGCCATTGGGTATCAGGTCGGTACAGGGAGCACCACCGTCGGCCTTAAGAGCACCGGCCTCATTGACCAGGCGGGCGGCGAAGCCAAGGTCGAAGCAAAGCCGGCGATGACGTATTTAGAAGCGAAGGTGCAGGGCCTTACGCCACCCTTACAGCTTGGCGCGGAGTTCCTCACATACGTGCTCTGGGCGGTTTCTCCGGACGGGCGTTCCATCAATGTGGGCGAAATCTTAATCGACAAGAACGGTAACGGTTCGCTCAAAGGCACCACTCAACTCCAGACCTTTTCACTCTTCTTAACCGCCGAGCCTTACTCGAAGGTGCGGCAGCCTAGCGAAATGATCGTCCTTGAGAACGAGCTCCGCAAAAACACCAAGGGCAAGATCTTCGTTGTGAATGATTACAAGCTCATGAAGCGTTCGCAGTATGAAAAGCTCGGCAATCCCCTGGCGCTTACGCTCGACCTGAAGAATGTTCCGCTTCAGATGTATGAGGCGCGCAATGCTGTCGACATCGCAAAATCGCGCGATGCCGAAAAATTCGCCCCGGAGATCTTTACAAAAGCGCAGGCGAGCCTGCAGATGGCGGAAAGCGCGCTCGCTTCAAAAGAGAGCAAAGACAAAATCATTTCCGCGGCGCTGCAGACGGAGCAATTCGCCGAAGATGCCCGCGCGCTGTCCGTCCAGCGTCAGGAGCAGGCGCGCATAGAAGCGGAGCGTGAAGCTGCGGCCGCTGCTGCCCGGGCTAAGGCGGAAGCCGAGGCCGCCGCCAAAGCCGCCGAAGCCAAGCGTCAGGCCGATGCCGAGGCGCAACGCCAGGCCGAACTCGCCGCCGCTCGCGAAGCTCAGATGAAGGCCGAAGCGCAAGCGGCTGCCGCGCAAGCTGCAGCCAAGGCCGCTGAACTCAAAGCCAAGGAGGATGCTGCACGGGCCGATGCAGAACGTGCTCGCCAGGCCGCCGAACAACTTCGTGCGCAACTGCTCGATCAGTTCAATCGCGTTCTCCCCACCCGTGACACACCCCGCGGGCTGGTGGTCACCATGGGCGATGTTCTCTTTCAAACCGGCAAGTATGACCTCCGCAGCGATACGCGCGAGATGCTTTCCCGGTTTTCAGGCATCATGCTCGCGCACCCGGGGTTGAAAGTGGCGGTCGAAGGTTACACCGATAGCACCGGAACCGATGCCATCAACCAGCGCCTTTCCCAGCAGCGTGCCGACACCGTTCGCGATTACCTCATCTCCCAAGGGCTTACCCCAGACAGCATCACCGCTCAGGGATTCGGCAGCAGCAATCCTATCGCGAGCAATGATACCGCCGCTGGCCGCCAGCAGAATCGTCGCGTGGAACTCATCATCTCCGGCGAAGTGATCGGCGTCAAGCTAGGCAGCAGCTTACCTTAGGATGCCAGCTTCTTTTGCCGCAGCTTCTGCCGTGCCCAAAGCGGCAGAAACCGGGGCGTGATCAACAGGTACCGCCGCCACAGCCGGCGTGGCTCCATCGCGAGCCGGAATAACCACTCGAGGCCATTCCGCTGCATCCACGGCGGTGCCTGCCGCGTTCGCCCCGCATGAAAATCAAATGCCGCGCCAACGCCAATCAGCGTCACTCCCGGAAAGCAGTCGCGGTGCTCATACATCCATTTCTCCTGCTTGGGTGTGCTGATTCCTACAAAGACCACATCCGCATCCGATTCGCGGATCATTCGTTGAACGCCTTCATCCTCCCCTTTGCTCATCGGCCGGAACGGCGGCGCATACATCCCGGCCACCTCCAAACCGGGAAACCTGTCCCGAAGCCGCGCCGCCAGCACCGGAAGCGTGTCCTCGCGCCCGCCATATAAGAAGATACGCAGCCCATTTCTCGCCGCGTCCCGGCAGATCTCGAGCAGAAGTGTCGGGCCATACACCCGCTGCTGCTCGCGGCATCCGAACGACCGCATCGCCCACACCAGCGGCATGCCGTCCGGAGTCGCGATATCGGCGTCGTTCAGAATGCGTGCCACCTCGGGATCATCCTGAGCCATGATGACCCCGTGTACCGAGGTCACACAGATGTACCTCGCCCGGCTAATCCTGGCAGCACGCCGCTCACGTGCCCATTGCACGCATAAGGCGGACACCTCTGCGTAGCTCGTTTTGCTGATTCCCACATTCAGAACCAGCTGCTTCTCCGGTCCGGCTGCAACCGGGCAGGTCCCCTCGTTCCAGTACACTAAAAGTTCAATCCTATGATGTTGAAAGTTGTTTCTTCCATTCTCGGTCTTGCGCTCGCGTCAGGCGCGCTGCTCGCTCAGTCAAACACGCCGACGCCCCGCAAAGCGCCGGAGTTGTCCTTCGTCATCCCGGGGCAGGGCGAAAAGCTCCTGAGCCAGTATCGCGGTAAAGTCGTTGCACTCGAATTCATCCTCACCACCTGCCCGCATTGCCAGGCTGCATCCAAGACCATGACGAAATTCCAGGAGGAGTACGGCCCGCGTGGCTTTCAGGCTCTCGACCTCGCCATCAACGCCCTCGACGAAGGACGCACCCCTGATCAGGCCAGCCAGATGGTTGAGACTTTTGCCCGCAACTTTCAGGTCGGCTTTCCCGTCGGCTACATCGGCCGTGATCCCATGATGGCTTTCATGGGCTTCAGCATTATGGACCGTATGGTTGTTCCTCAACTCGTTCTGATTGACCGCAATGGCTTGATCCACTACCAGACTCCCGCCAACGACAGCGCTGACTGGACGAAGTTGATGAATGACGGCTCCATCCGCCAGCACATTGAGGAGCTGCTCCCTCTGCCTGCCGGCTCGCATCATAAGTAGAAGCTACCTTACACGCCAGCAGCCGGAGGTAATAGATATCCTGCTACACTCCCTAGGGAAGACCCTCATGGACGCAGGTACTATCCTGGTCGTTGACGATGAGTTGGAATCGCTCCGTCTGCTGACCACGGTCCTGCAGTCGGCCGGGTACAGCGTCCGTCCTGCCGACAGCGGAGAACTCGCTCTCCGGTCAGCGAAAGAAAAAACGCCTGACTTGATTGTCCTTGATATTCGCATGCCAGGTTTAGGCGGCCTTGAGGTGTGCCGGCAGCTCAAGGCAGATCCTTCAATTCGCGACATCCCGCTCATGTTTCTTAGCGCTTCCTATGAGGCGCACGAGCGGATACAAGGGCTGCAGCTGGGCGCTGTAGATTTCATTTCGAAGCCCTTTCAGGCCGAGGAGTTGCTCGCGCGCGTGCACACTCAGTTGGAACTCGGCCGCCTGCGCGTCCACTTGGAAAAGCTTGTTGCCGAGCGGACCGCTGAATTGTTAACCTCCAACCGGCAGTTAGAGCGCGAACTCGCCGAACGCGAACTGGCCGAGCGGGCGCTGCGCGAGACCGAAGCGCGCTTCCGCACCATGGCCGATACGGCTCCTGTGCTGATCTGGGTCTCTGGTCCGGACAAGCTTTGTACGTTCTTCAATAAAGGCTGGTTGGATTTTAGTGGCCGCCGCCTTGAAGAAGAACTGGGTGATGGCTGGGCGCGGGGTGTGCATCCCGATGATCGCGACCGGTGTTATCAGATCTACGCTTCCTCGTTCGACGCGCGCCGCCGTTTTCAAATGGAGTACCGTCTCCGGCGTGCAGACGGCGAGTACCGCTGGGTGCTGGACACGGGTGTTCCCCGATTCGAGCCCGGCGGCGCGTTCTCCGGCTACATCGGCTCTTGTCTCGATATCACTGATCTCAAGCTGAACCAGGAACGCATGCTCGCTTCTCAAAAACTGGAGAGTCTAGGCATGCTCGCGGCCGGCATCGCCCATGATTTCAATAATATGTTGGGCAGCATCTTCGCCCAAGCCGATCTGGCCATTGCTGACCTTTCCCCCAATTCCCCCGCCCGGCAAAATCTCGACCACATCTGCGCTGTCGCTATGCGCGCTTCGGAAGCTCTGAACTTGCTCATGGCCTACGCCGGAGGGGAGGGAGACGAGACGGGCTTTGAGCCCGTCGATCTGGCCAGCCTCGTTCAGGAAACCCTGGAACTGCTTAAGATTTCCATCACAAAAAAAGCTACGCTCCAGACCCACTTCGCCGAGGACTGCCCTCTTATCGTTGCCAATTCAACACAGCTCCGCCGTGTCCTGCTGAATCTGGTCACCAATGCCTCTGAGGCCCTCGGCCACAAGGAGGGGTTTATCCGCGTAAGCACCGGCCTAACTCGCGTGCGTGCCGGGACCGTATGGGAAGGGACCGGCGAGCTGCCGGAGGGGGATTACGTTGTACTGGAAGTATCTGACAACGGCTGTGGCATGAGCCCGCCAGCCCTCGCTAGAATATTCGATCCTTTTTACAGCACCAAGGCCGGCGGCCGCGGCCTCGGACTCTCGGCTGTCCAGGGCATTGTTCGCTCGCATCATGGCGCCATTCAGGTCAGGAGCGCTCCAGGGCAGGGAACTACCTTTCAAATACGTTTGCCCTGCGCCCATGCCGCGGAGCCCAAAAAATCAGCCGGCCCTCCCGCCGTACACGAAACGTCTCACGAAGGCCATACCATCCTGATGGTCGAAGATGAAGAGACGCTTCGGTTGGCGGTATCGATGGCGCTGGCTAAGAGAGGCTTCTCTGTCCTCACAGCGGCGGACGGGCACGCCGCTATGGCTCTGTTTCGCGAGCGGGCTCATCAGATCGATGCCGTCCTGCTTGACCTGACCTTGCCCGGCATGTCCGGAGCCGAGCTGTTCCATGAGTTCCGCCGTATTCGGCACGACACAAAAATCGTACTTACGAGCGCCTACGATCGCGACAGGGTCGTCGCGACGCTCGGGCGCGCCGAATCGCCCGATTGCGCTTTCATTCGGAAACCCTATCGAATAACTGCGCTCGTGAACGTTCTACTTGCAATAGTGCGCCAGCCCACAATGGAGAGGGCCCGCATCCACACACGCTAAGCGAGCTGGATAAGCGAGTCCAATTATTTTAAGGCCAATCCTTCGCTGTTGAATCAGCCATCTGAGGGCGGGTGCAGCAACATTGAGAATGACTGGCGAACTGGAAAACGGCGACGAGCGTCTCGAACTCCGGGATGTTGAAACGGCTATTCACAACCTGCGTAATCCCGTCAGCAGCATTTGGTCCGCGGTGGAATACCTGATGGAGGATGCGGCGGAGACCCTTACGCAGGAACAGCTCAGACTGCTTCGTGGAATTGAAGAGTCCAGCGCATTGATGCTTCAGATCATAGATGGCATCGTGAAAAAGGGGCGGCTCGGTAGCAAACCGGCTGTCTCCTCGGATGCTACTTGACCACGCACAAGGTTCGGCACACCCGTCCCGGCCCCCTGATTCCGAGATTCGCGCCCAGCTTGATCGCATCGTCGCCAGCAAGATCTTCGCCGCTTCGGAGCGCCTGCGAAGGTTCCTGATCTGGACGGTCGAGCAAGTTCTGCTGGGTGACATTCATCACATTAAGCAGTACACGATCGGAAGGGAAGTCTTCGATCGCCGCGCCGACTTCGATCCTCGAACCGATTCCATTGTTCGAACCGAAGCGCAGCGTCTTCGGCGTAAGCTCTCGCAATACTATCGCGCGAACGGCAGCTCGGATCCCATCTTGCTCTCATTCGAAACGGGCAGCTACGTCCCGGTCTTTAGAAAACGTGAGGAAACGAATACCGCAAAGCGGAAGACTCGGCTCGAGCCGGTTTCAATCACCAAGCGCCGCCCCGCCGTCGCCGTTCTGCCCTTTTCAAACCTCACCGGCTTTGCGGACCAGGATTACTTCTGCCGCGGTATCGCCGAAAGTATCCAGGAACGGCTCGCCAACTCCCACACGCTCAGGGTGATCTCAAGCCTTTCGGCATTCCGTTTCGGAGACCAGGAACAGGATCGCGCGACCATCGGCCGCGAACTCGGCGTGAACACAATCGTCGAAGGTAGTGTCCAATTGGTGGGTTCCAGAATACGGGTCCATGCCAAAGCCGGCGACGTCATTTCCGGAACCTATATCTGGGCTCGCGTGTTCGATCGCGAAATGCGGGACTTGTTCTCCATCCAGGACGAGATTGCGCAGGCTGTCACGAACGCCTTGCTTGAGCAGGAGGGGTTGGCCACCGTCGGCCCCACGGCTATTCCTGTAGCCGATGCTTACCGTCTCTACTTGCGGGGCCGTTATGAATGGAACAAGGTTACCGTTGAGGGCTGCGAACACGCGGTCCGCTGCTTTTTGCGAGCCATTTCAGTTGCCCCCGAGTACGCCCCGAGTTACGCTGCGCTCGCGGAGGCTTATCACTGGCTTATTTTCTTCGGCGTTCGCAGCCCTTCGACCTTGGTGCCGATAACACGGCGTCTGGCTCTCCAGGCATTACGATTGGATCGCAACTGCCCTGAAGCATACATCGTTCTCGCGGTCGTAACCGCGGCGTTCGAGTGGGAATGGGAGGACGCGGAGGCATTCTTCCGGCGAGGGCTTGACCTTCGTCCGAATTATGTTCCCGGCTACCTGCAACGTGCATTCTGCCGCACTGAACGCGGGGCTTTGGATGAAAGCCGGCGCGATATTGACAAAACTTTGGAACTCGATCCGCTTTCCGCGCGTGCTCACCGCGGCATCGGCTTCCACCTCTACCTGCTTCGCGACTTTGCAAATGCGATAGCGAGCTTTGACCGCGCCTTGGAACTTGGCCCCGATATCGAGAACACGCATTACTTTCGCGGTTTAGCGCTGTTACAGGCTGGCCGGCCTCGGGATGCCGTCGCGGCCATTACTCAGTCCTTGACACCCGCCACCGAGGGAGCGCGTTTGGGCGCGCTGGCCGCTGCCTACGCCGCCGCCGGCTCTCGCCCCAAAGCAGAAGAGATGTTGCGCCGCCTCCATCATTGCTTCCGCTCTGGCTTCGCTTCACCCATCGCCTTCGTGCATGCCTACGCCAACACGGATCAGACCTCAAAAGCCCTCGATTGGCTGGAGCGCGCGGCAGACCAGCGTTATACAGGCATGGTCCAGATCAAATTGGATCCGCTCTTCGATCCTCTCAGGGAAGAAAGCCGCTTTCAGGCCGTGTTAAAGCGCACGAAGCTGGCATAGATCATCAATGCCGCGTGCCGGGCCGCACGGTTTCGAGCATTTCACAATAAAGATGCTCATCCGCTATCTCGCGCTCCAACTCTACCGTCGCTTTAAATGCAAAGATGCGCAGCAGTGACTCGATATTCTGGGCATTTTCGAGTGGCCGTGAATGCGCCACGGCCAGAATGCCAAGCGTCTGCCCAATCGATCCGATCAGCTTTATCTGCCCAAACGTCTCCGTCCTCGTCTGTTTCAGCCAGGCACTCTGTAAGTGTTCGCGTGCATCGCGAACACAAACATATAGATCTTCGAGCGGCCCATCCTCGACGGAAGACGGAATCTCATACACAAAATTCCGAACACGCCTCCCGCGATGCCATGCGGCGAGGGTTCGCAGTTTCATCTCTGTATCGGGGACTAACCGCGCAACAACAACCCAATCGACACCCAGGGCACAACCCAAGCGGGAGACGAGATCGTGCCACATATCCTGCGTTGGCGTCGCTTCCAGCGCTCCGGCCGCTTTACACAGCAGATCGCCGCTGTCCATCTCAACTCCCAGAATACGCCCGTTGTCGTGCTGCATCGCTGGCGGCGCGAGTTCCGTGAATGAGCAGGCAATGTGTTTCCTGGCAATCCGTTGGACAACGCCGCTTGTGAGTCATCCATCAAAACGCTCAGGTATTATGAAGAGGTCCTGCGGAACGAATATCGCGACCTCCGCGAACCCTCGACCACCACGTCTCTAGGGCTGGGGAATTTTCAACCGGAACTTTGAGCCATTTTCAACTGGAGTTGACAATTCCTCCGGGATGCTCGCCTCGAATGCAGCCAGCCGCCCCAAGGCCGACCAGTCCAAATCAGACCAGCCACGTGCTTCTACAGCTATAAGACGGTCGTGAAGAAGACTCGCAAGAGGCATCGGAGTGTGGGTTTGTTCTGCCTCGGCAAGCAGCAGCCGAAGATCCTTGGTTGCCAGCGGCACGGTCATTCCGGGCGGACTGTAGCGGCGCTCGACAATCCTTCCGCCGTACGTCTTGTGCACTTTCCCGTCAAACAAAGAACCGGTTAGTATCTGCTGTGCCTTGTGTGGGGTTATGCCCTCTTTGCTGAGAAATGCGAAAACCTCGCCCATCGATTGCAGCGTTGCCGCCGTTAGCATATTGCCGGCAAGTTTCATCGCACTTGCAAGCCAGGGGTCATCACCGACATGAAAGCTTCGTTGACCCAGAAGGTCAATGACATCACGACTACGTTCTATTGCATCCAGGGGGGCGCCAAGGAGGAGAAACAAACCTCGGCGTGCGGCCAGATCAGGATTTCCCAGCACGGGCATTGCGATCAAGACCTGGCCCCGTTCGCGGTGTGCGGCATCTAACTCACGGCAAAATGGAACGCCGATCGTGCTTGTGGACAGGTGAATGCCCCCGGGTTTCAAGTACGAAGCCAGTCCTTTCTCTGACAACACCGCCTTTCGGACCGCGTTATCATCTGGCAACGATGTAAGCACCATGTCGCATCGGTTGAAGTCTTCAACGCTTGCCGCTGCTACCGCGCCTTGGCTGAGAACAGCGCTTACTTTATCCGCGTCGATGTCATACGCAACAACGCGAAGGCCTCCCGCCATGAGCAGTTGTGCAAACGCCCGCCCCATTCTGCCCAGGCCAATCACGCCCACTTGGCTCATGATCGGCCCGGTTGTGATGTACTCTGTTGAACGTCCATTGTTAGTGTGATTCATATATCGAGGTTATTTCCACTTTCACTATGCGGTTATTTGTTCGACTTCGAGCGGATGGGTCATGTCCTCCGGCCGGACCCACTCATCGAATTGCTGTGTAGTTAGAAGGCCCAACTTCAATGCGGCTTGGCGCAGAGTAAGGCCTTCCCGATAGGCCTTGAGCGAAATTTGAGCCGCTTTCTCGTAGCCGATGTGAGGATTGAGCGCTGTCACGAGCATCAGTGAGTTGTCGAGATGCTCACGAATGCGCTCCTCGTTCGGTTCAATCCCTGCAGCACAGCGCTCGTTAAAGGAACGCATAGCCTCCGCCAGCAGTTTGATGGATTGCAAAACATTGAACAGGATCACCGGCTTGTAGGCATTGAGCTGGAAATTTCCTTGCGTGCCCGCAAAGGCAACCGATGCGTCGTTCCCGAATACCTCAACAGCGACCATGGTGAGCGCCTCGCATTGAGTCGGATTGATTTTGCCGGGCATGATGGATGACCCGGGCTCGTTTGCCGGTATCTTGATTTCTGCGAATCCGGCCCGGGGTCCGCACGCGTACCAACGGACGTCGTTCGCGATCTTCATCAGAGCGCCGGCCAGCGTGCGCAAGGCGGCACTTACATTCACCATGGCGTCGTGTGCCGAAAGCGCGGCAAACTTGTTGACTGCGGAAACGAATGGCGTTCCGGTCTCCTCCGCGATCTTGCGCGCGGCTGTCTCGCCAAAACGCGGGTCCGCATTCAGTCCCGTCCCGACTGCGGTTCCGCCGATCGCGAGCGCGCAAACACCAGGCAAACTTGCACGAACTGCAGCTAGAGCCTGATCCAGTTGTGCTACCCAGCCTGAAATCAACTGGCCGAGCGTCAACGGTGTTGCGTCCTGGAGGTGGGTGCGTCCAACCATAACGATTCGGGAGAACTTCTTCGACTTGGCATCCAAAGTTTCGCGAAGTTCGTGGATCGCCGGTATCAAGAGGTTCTCAAGTTCCTCTACCGTTGCAATGTGCATCGCAGTCGGAAACGTGTCGTTCGAGGATTGGCTGTGATTCACATCGTCATTGGGATGGATTGGCTTTTTCGATCCGATCACGCCACCGGCAATTTGAATCGCCCGATTTGCGATCACCTCGTTCGCGTTCATGTTCGTCTGCGTCCCCGAGCCCGTCTGGAACACCACCAACGGAAACTCACTATCTAGCTTTCCGTCGATCACCTCTTGCGCAGCGCGGACAATTAGATCGACCTTCTCTTTCGGCAACTGGCCCAGTTCTCCGTTTGCCAGTGCCGCGCACTTCTTGAGGATGCCGAGCGCGCGGATAACAGGCCTGCCCCAGCGATAGCGGTCGACTCCAATGGGAAAGTTATGATGAGACCTCTGGGTTTGCGCGCCCCATAAATGATCGGCCGGGACTTCCACGTTCCCCAACGCGTCTTCCTCAACTCGGAACTTCCCTCTATCAACAGAACTCATGTATCTTTTCTCTTCTTTCTACAAATTGATCGTTACTTATGGAATTCACCCAGGGGGACGGCCACGATCGCCAGTACGGCTGGCAATGCCATTGCCCTTATCCCCAAATGCAATTCAAGAATGGCTCCGGCGACGCAGCCGACCGTAAATCCGGCGATGGAGGCAAACGTCACCGTAGCGCGTTTCCTCGTGCGGGCAAGGTCGGCAGGACTGCGCTGGTTGCTGCGCGCAGCTAAAAGATCAATGACCAGCTGCGTTGTGTTCGTAGTCATCACCGCCGTCGAGGGCGCGCCAATGAGAGCAAGTTTCACAAGCGCGTTCTGTGTCGCCATCGCCGATACCGCGAGCATTCCTGTGAGCACCGCCATTCCTGTATCTGGATCGCGAAAGGGACCGTACCCGATGCCCAAGCCAAGACAACCGGCGAGGAGCACTGCATGTAGAGTTAGCAGCGCCCGTCGCGAGGCAGCGATATTTTGCCAACGTCCAAAAACCAGCACCACGGCCCCGAGCACGAACACGAAGATCGGCACAGCCAACAGTGGACCAACCTGGCCAAACCCGCCGGTCACATAGTGAGCTGCCAGGACCACTACATTACCGGTGATGTGTGCCGTGAATAGCCCACCGAGTGAAAGGAACCCGATAACATCCACGGCGCCTGCCGTCGTACTCAGGACGGCTGGTAGCAGCACAGCTGCCATTATCGATGCTGACCCGACCTGTAACGGAGTTACAGACGAGGTTTGAACGCCAGACATAACTCGTTGGCGGCGTTGTAAGAGCTAATCCTGCACGTTGAGCTGCCGGTACTCCGGTTTATATAGCTGCGATTCGAGGAACGTCCTGACGTCCTTCGGGCGCTTCACCCCGGCGAGGCCACGCTCGAAAATGACCTCCGCTACCTTCTGGGCGGTTGTGATTTCCGTTTGCAGGATGTTACTTTGCGGCGGATACAGTAGGCTCGCTTCCAGTTCCTTCTCGGTGACCTGGTCTGCAACGGCTTTCGCTGCAACGATGAACATCTCGTCCGTCACCCGCCGGGCTTGGGTGGCGTAAATCGCCAGACCGACCGCAGGGAAAATATAAAGGTTGTTGCCCTGACCGGGGATGAGTGTTTTGCCGTTATAGCGAACTGGCGGGAATTGCACGCCGGCGGCATACAGCGCTCGCCCCTCAGACCACTTATACGCTTCCTCAGCCGTGCATTCCGCGTGTTCCGTCGGGTTCGAATAGGCAAAAATGATCGGTCGATCATTGAGCCGGGACATGGTCTCTATTACCTTCTGCGTGAAAGTTTTGCCCTTCGTGCTTACGCCTATGATCGCCGTCGGCTTGAGGTCGTCAATCACCGCAACAAAGTCATGTGATGGAGCGTGCGGATGAGCGTACGGACGTTGAAAATCGAACAGGTCCTTGCGGCTGGGCTCGATTAATCCGTTCATGTCGAAGTGTGAAATACGCGCCCGCGCCTGATCGAGTGACAGGCCTTCGAGGGTCATGGCGGATGCGATCAGGTCTGCGATGCCAATGCCGGCTGATCCGGCTCCCAGAAACAATATCCGTTGATCGCTGAGCTTTCCGCCCTTTATCCGAAGTGCGCTCAAAATTCCCGCCAGGGCCACGGCCGCAGTCCCTTGGATGTCGTCGTTGTAGCAGCACACGCGCTCCCGGTATCGCGTCAGCAAGCGCTCAGCATCCACACCTGCCCAGTCCTCGAAGTGGATGCAGCAACCGGGGAACACTTCCTGGACTGCGGTGACGAATTCGTCAACCAACTCGTCGCGCTCCGCGGTGGAGACACGTGGCTGGCGTAACCCCAAGTACAGCGGGTCATTGAGGAATTGGTGGTTGTTCGTGCCGAAGTCGAGGTGCATCGGTAGCAGTTGCCTT
>JAFAMM010000474.1 GCA_019233375.1 Acidobacteriaceae bacterium | reverse complement strand
GCCCCGATCCGGGGCCTGGAGCACTTTGCCCTCGTGATGGTGATCCTCTCCGTCTTCATGCTGACGTTGCTGTTTGTGTACTACTTCATCCACCGCGCACAGGATTTGGACGAAATCGAGCGCAACATCCAGGCAGGACAACCGCACAGCACCGCTGCGTCTTACTGAGCTTCCACCGCGAACGTCAATGCGGGCCGGCCTGATACGCTGGCCCTCATGGACCTGGAACATTTTCGGAAAGTACTGCTCGCGAAGGAAAAGGAGCTGACCGGCGAGATCGCTCGTCTGTCGGGCGATGCTCGTTACGCGCGCACCGCCGAGGTAGAAGATCCGATGGACCAGGTTACCTCCGACCAGGGCGAGGCTACCGCACTCGAAGAGACCTCAAATCTTTCTGACACGCTTTCGCAGGTGCGAGCCGCGCTGCAAAGACTCCATAACGGAGAATATGGCCGCTGCGTTGATTGCGGCCGCGAAATCAAGCTCGCGCGTCTCGAAGCCGTGCCATGGACGCCCTACTGCATTGACGACCAGCAGAAGCACGACAACCAACGGAGAGTCAATACGCCTTCGCTATAACGACACGCTGCGGAACCTGCTCCCCGGTAACAACACAGGCGCCCGGGCCGTCGTAGTTGTCCACCATCGGAATGTTCCGCACGGTCGCTTTGAATTCCTTTAGCCGCGCGTCAGTCGCGGGATCGTCTTTGAGATGTGCCATCACGAATTTCCCTCCGCCCTTCTCCGCCGTTACCTCGCGCAGGATATCTTCCACCTCCTGAATGGAATTCGCGAGCACGCAATTGTCCTCTAATCGCCGTTTGGCCGCCGCATAAAGGTCTTTCTGGATAGCGCCCAGCGTGGATTCGAGTTTCTCCCGAACGCTCGTTTGAGCAACGGTCTCTTTAGCGCTGGAATCGCGCCGCTTGATGACAATGTTTCCTGAAGCCAAATCGCGCGGTCCGAGTTCCATAACGACGGGCACTCCGCGGCGCTCCCAGTGGAAAAACTTTGCTCCTGGCGTCTGGCCCTCGCGGTCATCAAGCTTGATCTTCAGGTCCGCTGCAATCTTCCGTGCTGTTTCGAGCACTGGCCCGCGCTCATCGTCTTTTCGATAGATCGGCACAATCACGCCGGGAAACGGGGCAACCCTGGGCGGCAGCACCAACCCCTTGTCGTCTGAGTGAGTCATGATCAGGCCGCCGATAAGCCGGGTACTCACGCCCCAACTGGTCTGCCAGACGTAATCAAGCGTGCCTTCGCGCGTTTGGAATTGAACATCGAACGCCTTTCCGAAGTTCTGCCCCAGGTCATGGCTCGTACCGGCTTGCAGCGCCAGACCGTTCTGCATCATGGCCTCAATCGAGTAACTGCGTAGCGCGCCCGCGAATTTCTCTCCGCTTGTTTTTGAGCCCTTGATGACTGGCATTGCCATCACGTTTTCAGCCACGTCGGCATAGATGTCAAGGATGCGCAGCACCTCTTCGAGCGCTTCTTCGTGTGTGGCATGCGCTGTGTGGCCCTCCTGCCAGAGAAATTCTGTTGTGCGAAGAAACATCCGCGTGCGCAGCTCCCACCGCACCACGTTCGCCCACTGGTTGATCAGCACCGGAAGATCGCGCCAGCTTTGGATCCAGCGCGCGAAGAAGTGTCCGATGATCGTTTCCGAAGTCGGTCGGATCACGTACGGCTCTTCCAGTTCCCTTCCGCCCGCAATCGTGACTACCGCCAGTTCGGGGGAGAAGCCCTCAACGTGCTCGGCCTCTTTCTTGAGAAAACTCTGCGGGATCAGCAACGGGAAATACAAGTTCTGGTGTCCGGCCGCCTTGAAACGGTCGTCAAATGCGCGCTGCAATGCCTCCCAGACGGCATAGCCGTTGGCCTTGATGACCATGCAGCCTTTTACGATTTCGGCCGGCTCGGCCATGTCGCCTTCAAGCACAACATCCTGATACCAGGCGGCGAAATCCTGACTTCGGGGGGTGATTCGCGATTCTGCCATTCTTTTTTTGGATTAGAATCCTGAGTCTTAGAATCCTTGGGCGTTAGAATTCAATGATAAATGGCGACCCAAAATCGCGTGTTCCGGCTGGCGGCGCGCCCCGTTGGTTTACCGAAGCGCAGCGACTGGAAATTCAGTGAGGAAACGCTTTCGGATCCCGCCCCGGGCGAGCTTCTGATCAAAGTTCTCTACATATCGCTCGATCCGGCCATGCGCGGCTGGATGAACGAGATGAAAACATACGTCGACCCGGTTAAGATCGGCGACGTCATGCGAGCGATCGCTCTCGGGCGAGTCATTGCGTCTCAAGATGCACGTTTCAAAGAGGGTGACTTCGTAACGGGCATGTTCGGCATCCAGGAGTATGCGCCGGTGAAAGGAGACCACGCCACGAAAGTGGATCCTTCCCTCGCTTCTCTGCCGGTCTATCTGTCAGCTCTCGGCGGCACGGGCATGACGGCCTATTTCGGGTTACTCGAAGTCGGGAACCCCAAACCCGGCGAAACCGTCGTCGTCTCCGCAGCGGCGGGTGCGGTCGGGTCCATAGCCGGCCAGATCGCAAAGATCAAAGGATGCCGTGCCGTTGGCATCGCAGGTGGACCCGAAAAGTGCCGCTACATTGTCGATGAACTCGGGTTCGATGCCGCCGTCGACTACAAGAGCGAAGATGTATCGCAAGCTCTCGCGCAGCGCTGCCCCGGTGGCATTGACGTGTATTTCGATAACGTGGGCGGTGACATCCTCGATATCGTGCTGACAAAAATCAGACTGCACGCGCGAATTGTGATCTGCGGCGCCATTTCCCAGTACAACAACACGACTCCCATCAAAGGCCCCTCCAATTACCTCTCGCTCCTTATCAATCGCTCCCGCATGGAAGGCATGCTGGTTTTCGACTTTAGGGACAGGTACCCGGAGGCGATCCGCGAGATGGCGGGCTGGATCGCGCAACGCAAGCTAAAATCGCGCGAAGATATCGTTTCCGGCCTTGACACCTTTCCCGAAACGTTCCTGAAGTTGTTTAAGGGCGAAAACGTCGGTAAGTTAATTCTGAAGGTTGCGGATCCGTAAGCTGGAGATAATAGGTCTACCGGCCTGATGCGTTTCGCTTTTCCTGACCTTCTCTCCTGCGTCGAGAGAAGGGTCACCGTTGTAACTTCTAATTTTGTGTCTGCTGCTGTTGCCAACCAGCAGTTCATCGCCTCCGAGCTGCTAAGCGGCCAAACTAGCTGGGAACGGCCAGCGATCTATTCGCTGAACGCTTGGCTCGCGAACTGCTGGCAGCAGGCGCGTTTTCAATCGCCCGACTGTCCCGTGTTGCTGTCCGGCGCACAGGAACGATTCTTGTGGCGGCAGATCGTCGCGCAGACTCATCCCTCCCTGTTTGATCTGCGCGGCATGGCGGATATGGCGATGCGAGCGGCCAGGATGGTTGCCGAGTGGCACATTCCTGCTCGTCATGAAGCGTGGGATGACCACGAGGACGCGGCGCAGTTTAAGCGATGGCATGACCTGTTTCGCCAGACCTGCCGCCAAAACAGCTGGATAGCTCGAGCAGACATCTGGCGGCTTCTGCCGGCCTGGTGCTCGGCAAAAACTCTTCGGCCGGGCGAAACCGTGTTTGCCGGATTCGAGAATCCGCCGCCTGCTCTTCGTCTGCTTGTTGAGGCTGAAGCACAGCTTTTTCGGTTTGGAAAACTGCGCCTCCAGGGACTGATGGGGCCGGTATCAGCATCAGGATTCGATTCGTTTGCGGCGGAAGTGGAGCATGCTGCCCGGTGGGCGCGTGGTCAACTGGAGAACAACAAACAGCGCTCCATAGGTGTTTTCATCCCTGAGCTGCGGAACCAACATTCTTTGGTTTCGCGCACCTTCCGGCAGATCTTCTATCCGGCGGCGGCAATGCGCTCCGCAGACCGTGAAGACCGCGCAAGCGTCTTTCACCTTCGCGCGGGCAGAACTCTTGCAGACCATCCATTGATCGCAGGAGCGTTGCTGCTGCTCCAACTCGTGCGACACCGAATCAGCACTGCGGACGCAGGAGCGATCCTGCGATCGCCCTACCTCCCCGGCGCTTCTAAAGAACGCAGCCAACGAGCTCTGGCCGACGTGGCTCTCAGGAGAAGGCGCTGCCTTGACCTCTCATTCGGTGAATTGGAATGGGAATCGCGAAACTGTCCCGTGTTGGCACGGCTTTGGCAGAACGTCCAGCACGCCCTGAGCGCGAAAAAGCAGACGGCTGAACATTCCTATTGGAGCGAGTTCGCGGGTCGGCTTCTGAAAGCCACCGGCTGGCCCGGCGATGGCCCGTTGACCGATGGCGGTCAGCGCGGGCTGGATGCCTGGGACGCCGCGTTGGGTGATCTGGCTTCGCTCGATCTGGTCGCTGGCCCGGTGACATGGGAGGCCGCCGCGGATCATCTGCGCGAACTGTTGTCCGCACCCGAGGAAACTGGCGATTGGAGTTCGCCGGTGCAGATTCTCGATGTCTCGGAAGCAGCAGGCCTGCAGTTTGACACGGCGATGGTTTGCGGCCTGTCGAGTGATTACTGGCGCAAGGTGCAGTACGGATCGCCGCTTATTCCATTGAAGCTGCAACGCGCAGCCGGCGTTCCGGGCAGTTCGCCCGAGGGCGCCCGTACAGGCCGCGAGCGCCTGGTCGGCTACGTCCTCAGCGCCGCACCCGCGCTGACGGCAACTTATTCCATCGGGCTGTCTTCACCGATCCCTTTTATTTCGCAAGCGCCGGCGGAAACCGTATGGAGCGGAAGGAAGCCATGGGATTCCTTTCAGTCTGTAACGCTCCAGGAGCTCTTTGATTCGCAGGCCCCGGCTCTCGCAAACGGCACTGTTCGTGGTGGAACTAGCGTGATCAAAGCTCAGTCACAATGCCCCTTTCGTGCTTTTTCTGAGTACCGGCTGAGGGCGGTTGCGCTCGAAGATGGATCGCTTGGCATGGACGCACTTGCGCGTGGGACCACCTTGCACAAAGCGCTCGAAGTCGTTTGGCGCGAGCTGAAGAACTCCTGCCGGCTGCAGAATCTCGGTATCGATGAACTCCGTGAGTTGGTCCAGGAAGCGATCGGCCAATCAATTCGAGCGGATGAAAATGGCGGACTACGGAACATACTCGCCGCCGTGGAGCGCGAACGCCTGGAGGAGTTGATTCTCGAGTGGCTCGAACTCGAGCGAGGGCGCACCCAGCCGTTCAGCGTTGAGTTCGTCGAACAGAAACGTGCGGTAGAACTGGCCGGTTTGCACATGGAGGTCCGGCTGGATCGAATAGACCGGCTTACCAACGGACGCGCGCTGCTGATCGATTACAAAAGCGGCGCGCAAACTAAGAATAAATTACTGTGTCCGCGGCCCGGCGAACCGCAACTTCTGGTCTACGCCGCAACCGCCGAGGACGAGATAGACGGTGTCATTCTCGCGCAGGTGCAGGCGCGCGCTTGCAAAGTCGCGGGCTTTACTCGCAACAAGCAATTCAATTCCAACAGCATCCAGGTAAAGGGGCCCGAATGGGACGAATTCCTTGATGAAGCACAGCAGGAAGTGGCTCGCCTGGCGGCACAATTTCGCTCTGGATGGGCGGCGGTCGACCCGAGCAAAGGCGCCTGTGAATACTGCTCGAGCAAGACTTTATGCCGTGTCAATGAGAGTGTGCACCTAGAGCAGGAGCAGGAATGATTCAGGACCACGCGGAGCGGGAGGCGGCGCTCGATCCCTCACAATCCTTCATCGTTCAAGCCCCGGCAGGGTCCGGCAAGACGGGGTTGCTGGTGCAGCGGTATCTGCGCTTGCTGCGAACCGTCGATCGGCCCGAATCCATCGTTGCCATGACCTTCACGCGCAAAGCAGCTGCGGAGATGACCGAGCGTATCCATGACGCTCTATCGGCGGCTCGAGAGCAGCGTCGTGTTGAGGACGGCTACGGTCGGCGCACACGTGACTTGGCGGCGCAGGCTCTGCTGCAGGATGCGCGTCACGGCTGGAGACTTCTCGACGATTCGGGCCGCCTGCAGATCCAGACCATCGACTCGCTCTGCGCGATGCTCGTCCGCCAGATGCCTGTGATCTCACAGTTCGGTGCGATGAGCGAGGTGGTGGAGAACGCCACGGAACTATATCGCCTCGCAGCGCGGCGAACCTTGCACGCGCTTGCCGAAGCCGGCCAAGACCAGGATCTGCTCCGCCGTCTCGCGATTTACTTCGACAATGACCTGAGCCGCCTGGAGCGGCTGATCGTGAGCATGCTGGAGCAGCGCGATCAGTGGACATTCCTTGAACAGCACGACCATCCTCCTGAAATTGAGGCCTTCTGCCGGGTGTTACGTCGCGCGCACGACGCGCTCATCGATGTTTTCCGTGATCGTCGTGTAGTCGATTTTACCGAGGTCACGCGGGCCGCCATACGGGCCCTGGGAACGGGCGATCAGCCCAGTGACTTACTCTACCGTCTTGATTACCGGATCCAGCATTTGCTTGTAGATGAATTCCAGGACACATCGCTTGCGCAATACGATCTGATTAAGGCTCTGACCGCGCAGTGGTCTGATGGGGATGGTCACACACTGTTCGTCGTGGGTGACCCCATGCAGAGTATTTACCGGTTTCGCGGTGCTGAGGTAGGTCTGTTCCTTCGTTGTTGGGAACAGCAGCAGCTCGGCGCGGTGCGTTTGACCCCGCTCAGCCTGCGTACCAACTTTCGCTGCTCTCCGGAGATCGTGCGCTGGGTCGAAGAAAAGTTCCGGCCGCTCATGCTCGCGGATGAGGCAGGCGACGTCTCCTTCCGGGAGTCGGCCGCGGCGCGCGAACCCACTGCCTTCGGGCCGGAGGTGATCCCATTCATCGAAGACTCGGGAGAACTCGAAGCGAATGCAGTCGTCGACCTGGTGCGCCGCGAGCAGGCGAAGGGCACAGTGGCAATCCTGGTGCGGAGCCGCGCACATGTGGAGTCGATACTTCCCTTACTGCGCCGCGGAGGCATCGCGTACGAAGCCGTCGAGATTGCCGCGCTCTCCGAGCAGCAGCACGTTCTTGACCTGATCTCACTCACGCGCGCAATTTTGCACGTCGGCGACAGGGTATCGTGGCTGGGTTGCCTGCGTGCACCCTGGTGTGGGCTCGCTGTCAGTGATCTCTCGGCTCTCGCGGAACCGGAGCCCGATCGGACAATTGTCGATTTACTTTCGGACGGCGAAACGATCGCACGCCTTTCACCTGAAGGGCGCCGCCGCGCACTCGGGCTCCATTCCGTATTGCAGGAAGCGGTGGCACGCGCCGCGCGGGTCCCGCTGCGCGGGCTGGTCGAGAGCGCCTGGCTTGCCCTGGGCGGTCCCGCGGTGCTGTCCGAGCCCAATCAGCGCGAAGACATCGCCACCGTTCTAGATCTGATTGAAAGCTCCGAAACAGGCGGGGTAATCCGGGATTTCAGCCTCCTGACCGAACGTTTGGAGGGCCTATTTGCGCAGCCGGGCAGCGCTCAGGGCAGGGTACAGGTCATGACCATCTTCCAGGCCAAAGGTCTCGAGTTCGGCACGGTAATTGTTCCTGAACTCGATAAGCAAACGCGCATCGCAGACCGTGAACTGCTGGCCTGGACCGACGACATCGGAGACGACGGAATGGCAAGTTTGCGTGTAGCCGCCAAGCCGCGGAAGGGTGACAGCGAGTTGGCCTATGACAAGATCGTCAAAGAGCTTGACGCGAAAGATCTGCACGAACTGAAGCGCGTGTTGTACGTCGCGTGTACGCGCGCAAAAAATCACCTCTATCTCCTGGGCAACGTAAAGCTGAAGAAAGAAGGCACCTTGGCGACCCCCGCCAAAGGCACCTTCTTGCGGCTGTTGTGGGAGAACGTTCAGCAGGATTTCGAAGCCAAGCGCCGCATGATGATTCCGCAACAAAGAGCGGAGCGGAACGGCGCGGTCCTGCAAACCGTCCTGCGCCGGGTGCGTGCAGGTTGGCAGCCGCCGCGGCTTGATCCTTCTGTCGCGTGGCAGCCGCAAGTCGAGCGCTCGGCGGCTTCGGCTCGCAAAGTGATCTACGAATGGGTCAGCCACACCAGCCGGCACGTAGGAATCGTGGTACATGCATTGCTCAATCAACTGAGCACGAGCGACGGCGAAAAGTCTACTGCGTATCTCCAGACAATGCGGCCGGCGATCGAATCTGAGCTTCGTCGGTTGGGAGTTCCGTCTGCAGAGATTCTGCATGCCACAGCCCAGGTCGTGCGCGCCGTCGACAATACCCTTAGCAGCGAACGCGGACGGTGGATCCTTAAGAATCATCACGACGCCCATTCGGAGTGGGCTATCGGCGGCAGGATCGGGAACACGCTCATCAGCGGCACGGTCGACCGCTCGTTCCGCGACGAACGTGGCCGGCTGTGGATCATCGACTTTAAAACGAGCGAGCACGAAGGCGGGCGCCTCGAGACATTTCTTGAGAAAGAGCAGCGGCGGTACCGGGGGCAGCTTGAGAACTACGCGACCCTTCTTGCCCGCATGACAGACTCCCCGGTCATGATGGGGCTGTATTTCCCGCTGCTCGACGGTTGGCGTGAATGGGAATTCGAACGCCAGGCCGCGCTCTTCGCTTCTTACACTGAAGAGTGATGGCGACGAAACTCACGGCAAATGTGAAGGCGGGCGGCTGCGCTTCAAAACTCAGCCCGAAAATCCTGGATCGCGCGTTGAGAACCGTTCCGCGCATGACGAACGAAAACGTGCTGGTCGGTTACGATACAGCGGATGATGCCGGCGTTTACGACCTTACTTCCGTAGGTACACCACTCGCCATCGTGCAGACCGTCGATTTCTTTACGCCCATCGTAGACGACCCGTGTACGTTCGGCGGCATCGCCGCTGCGAATGCACTGAGCGATGTGTATGCCATGGGCGGTAAGCCAGTAACTGCTTTGTCGCTGGTGGTCTTTCCCGCCAAGGGCGACATTCAAGACCTGGAGTCGATTCTGCGTGGCGGTGCGGAAAAGATTCACGAAGCCGGGTGCGTCATCCTTGGCGGCCACAGCATTTCAGAAGACGAAGTGAAGTTTGGCTACGCGATCACCGGTCTAGTGGACCCGGCACGCGTGTTGACGAATGCGAACGCGAAGCCGGGTGATGTGCTGGTGTTCACCAAGTGCATCGGCACCGGTGTCATCTCTACGGCTCTCAAAAAGGGCATCACGAAGGAGGAGCACATGGACGCCGCGATCCGTCAGATGCTGACGCTGAACGATCGCGCTTGCGAAGCCATGCTGGCTGCTGGCGCGAACGCCTGCACAGATGTCACCGGCTTCGGGCTGCTAGGGCATGCCCGAGAGATGGCGCTCGCCAGCAACGTGACGCTCAAGATCGCGGCCGGGAAACTGCAGTTTCTGCCGGGAGCCATCGAGTATTCACGCGCCGGTGCTCACTCGGGCGGCCTGAATAATAATCGCGACTTCGTGGAAAGCTGTGTTCACATGAGCACAGAACTTCCTCCCGAAATAGAGGCACTTCTGTACGATCCGCAAACGTCCGGTGGCCTGCTGATTTCGTTACCCCACGGCAACGCGGAGCGGTTGTGCTACGTCTACCCCGATGCCTATGAGATCGGGCATGTCACAGAGCGCAGCATCAAACCCATTGAGGTGATTCAGTGAACCCCTTGATCATTGCCCTGGATGTGGAGAGCGCGGGTGCCGCTTTGAATCTCATGGACCGCATTGGGGATGCGGCAGATTTCTACAAGGTGGGAATGGAACTGTACGCCGCGGAAGGAATGGCCGTCGTTGACGAGATCAGCGGCCGCGGCAAAAGCGTCTTCCTCGATCTGAAGCTCTATGACATCGGGGAAACCGTGAAGCGTGCAACCCGTCAGATCAGTTCCAGCGGCAAAGTAAAATTTTTGACGGTACACGGCAGTCGAAGCGTTATGGACGCGGCGAGGGAAGGACGTGGAGACAGCAATACTCGTTTGCTCGCCGTGACCGTGCTTACCAGCTTCGATCAGGAAGACCTGGCGGATCTGGGATATCCGGTTCCAGTTACAGATCTGGTTGAGCTGCGTGTACGGAAAGCACGGGAGAGCGGTATGAACGGCATAGTTTGTTCGCCGCTCGAAGTGGCCCGGGTGCGCGCAATTGGCGGAACGGGGCTAACGCTCGTTACGCCAGGAGTCCGTTCTGCCGGAAGCGCAAAGGGTGACCAGAAACGGGTTGCGACGCCCGCCGAGGCATTGCGAGATGGTGCAGATTATCTCGTCATCGGGCGGCAGGTGACGCGGGCAGCGGACCCGCGCCTTGCCTGTGAAGAGATCTTGGCCGAAGTAAAGCTCGGAGCGGGCGCGAAGCCCGCCCTTCAAGCCGGTTAGCGCAAAGGGCGCGGACCCGCGTTGCGAGTTGCTCAAGATCGCAGAGGGCGCGGATGCGTGCCTGAGCAGGGAAAGGAACCCGTTGTTGTTTGCGAGGTACGCCGCACACGGTGCCCGTTTTGCGCGGATCCCTCAATAGTTCATCCTTTCAAGCCATTCAGGATCGCCTGCCCATTGGGAGAACCAAGACCGGTGCAAGGGTCCCATCCAGGAGCCGCTTTATACGCCCCATTCGAACCGGACGTAATATCCCGAAGCGCGCCCCGCTGCGAAAGCGTTCCGTATAGGTGTGGATGAATCCATCCCACGTTCCGTCCGAGCGCCTCATTCAGCAGTGCGATCAGTCCTGCCCATAACGGTGCCACCGCACTCGTTCCGCCAACTACGCCTGTCTGGCCATCTACCAACGTGAGATAGCCCGTCTCGGGATCGGCCACGCCCGAAACATCCGGCACGCCGCGTCCGGTTGTGTTGGCTGTCTGAGCCGGTGCAGGCACCTCTATATGAGCCTGATAGGCGGGTTTTGAGAAGTGGGAGCTAACACCGCCGCCGGTCGCACCACCATCAGCGCCGTCGTTCCAAACGGTTTCGCTTTCAATGACCGCGCCAGAGCCGGTCAGGCGCGTGCCTCCGCAGCCGAGCACCCACGGACTTGAAGCCGGAAAATCAGCATGGTTCAGACCATCCTGTTCGCCGTCGGAGGAACCGTTATCGCCGGAGGCCGCGCACACCGAGATGCCAAGCAGCGCTGCATCGTGAAAGATCGCGTTGAAGGCGTTCATCGCCTGGGGTGTCCATGCACTCTCGGGCGCGCCCCAGCTGATCGAAATGACCGAAGGCTTGCGGACGCTATCGTAAACAGCCGCACGAATAGCGTCCAAGAAACCCTGATCCGTGTTCCCGGCAAAGTAAACCGCGATCCGCGCGCCGGGTGCAACTCCGCCCGCCACTTCGATATCCAGTACGACTTCGCCATCCGCACTGTCCGGACTGCCAACCGGAAGGTTGCGCGCGCCGTCAACAGAAACGGCGGATACCGCGACCTGTGGTACACCGATCTGCTGCCAATACGCCTTCAGATCCGAGTTGCGATAGCCACCCCCGAGCTCGATCAACGCAATCGTCTGCCCGGCGCCGGTATTGGTGGGAAAGTTATACAGCTTGGCTACTTGCGGCGGCGCAAAAGACGTGCTCTGAGCGTGAAACACCCGCTGCGTCCGAGCGAGAGGCCGCTCATCAAAGCCGAAAACCGCGACCACACACGAGGCCAGTTCCTTCGGGATCTGAATGTCGCCCTGACGCGAGCGGAATGTATGGCTTCCCAAGCGTCGCAATTCGATATCAACATTGAAAATTCCGGTGAGCTGCGAAACGGTTCCGCTGAGGGTGATGATGCGCGAAGCGGCATCGGCGCGGGTGACCAGCAGTTCGTGTTGTGACGCGAAATCCTCGATGGCTTGGATATCGGCCGGGTCAGCCCCGTAAAGATCCTTGAGTTGCTCGTGCTGAATGTGTTGTTCAAAGCGAGCCTGTGGCGCCTCCTGGCGACGCCGCAGCACCAGATCAACTGATATGATCTCGCCAATCTCGATGCTTCCCGCCGGTTCGGACAAAGCCGGATGCTCGGCATGGCTGCCGCGTAAAATGACGTGAGAGGACATGAACGTTCTTACTCCTGCAGAGGAGGCTAGATGACGATTGCATGCCCTTCGTTAAAGAGAAGCACGAGTATTCCGGGCGTAATCGATTGAGTGCCAATTACTAAGGCCTTGTCGCAAACGCCCCTTACGCGCTGTGACCCGTTCCTGAGCTGCTTACACGCGGCGACTTGAACCGTGAGTTGGTGAGAAGCAAATGACCTTTCTGTTGAAGTTAGCAGCCGCAGCCGCTAGTTGCTGGGGACTCCTCGCACCGATAGCAGTTCCGCAATCGCTTGGAGGTCTGCTCAACGGTCAAAAGACAGCTGCGGCCGCGCCCGCTGCGGCGGATCCGCTGAAACGGGAGACACCAAGAACCTCGATCCGCAACCTACTCGAAGCGTGCCACGCCGACCACTTTTCCGTCGCCGCGCAATATCTGGATTTGAGCAGTTTGAGTTCATCGGCCCGCAAATCAAAGGGATCTGAACTCGCCAGAAGTCTTTGCAGACTGTTGAATGAGAATCCGCGCTTCGAGATCAATCACCTGAGCAATGATCCAGCGGGCAACGCGGAAGATGGTCTCCCTGCCGACACAGAAATTCTGGCTAGTTTTGAGCTGAATGATAAGCCGGTAACCCTGGAATTGAGCCGCCAAAACCAGCAGGGACTCCAAGTCTGGGTCGTATCTCCTTCCAGCGTGGCCCTGATTCCGGAGCTGAGCAGTTCGGACTCGCTCCATTCAGCAATCGCGCCGCATTTACCCGCGCCGTTCACGAAGATTCAGTTCACCGGGACGCCGCTCTGGATATGGCTCGCCTTGATTGTTGCTGCGATTATTCTTTCCTTGCTGTCGCGCGCGCTGTCGAAGCTTTTGCTGATCGTGGTCAGATTCTTCGCGAGGAGATACGCCAAAGGTTCCGACGCGGTACACCGATTGGAAGCATTCACTGAGCCGCTGCGGCTGATCGTCGGCGTGATCGTGTTTCGTGTGGTAATGGGCATCATCTCGCCATCGGCCCTGGCTCGCGAGTACCTGCTCAAACTTCTCGTGCTGCTGTTCATTATTGGCGCGGCACAGCTCGTGATGCGCATTCTGGACGTGATTTCCGACCGGGTGGTCTCGCGCCTCGACCCGCGCGAGCGCGCTCTCACCTATTCGGTGCTGCCGCTCGGAATGCGAATTTTCAAGGTCTGCGTCTTCATATTGGCGATTCTTGTCACGCTGTCAGCGTGGGGCTACAACACGAACGCAATCCTGGCCGGCGTGGGAGTGGGCGGCATCGCCGTAGCGCTGGCCGCTCAGAAAACCATCGAGAATCTGTTTGGCGGGTTTTCGGTCATCAGCGATCGTCCTGTGCTGGTGGGAGACTTCTGCCAGGTGGGGGGCCAGACGGGTACGGTGGAGGACATTGGGCTGCGCTCCACCCGCATCCGCACCCTCGATCGCACGGTGCTCACCATCCCGAACTCCCAATTTTCTACCATGACGCTCGAGAATTTTTCGAAGCGCGATAAGATGTGGTTCCATCCCGTTTTGCAGCTCAGGCCCGAAACGCCACCCGTGAAACTTCGAGCGATGATGGATGCGGTTACCAAAATTTTGCAGGAGCATCCAATGGTGGATGCCTCGGGTGTGCCGCTGCGCTTTACCAGAATCACGCCACAATCGCTGCAGCTGGAGATCTTCGCGTATGTGCTCACGCCCGATTACAATCAGTTTCTGGTGGTGCAATCCGAGCTGTTGCTGAAGATCATGGATGCCGCTGCAGAGCTTGACATCGGTTTCGCAGTGCCGTTCTCCGAAGCGATTACCATTCCATTCGAGACGGCCCTGGCGCTCCGCGAACATCCTTCTGTGCCGATGGCGACCGTCGGCGCAAGTGACGGTGCCGGCAGTTCCGGCCAGGGCGAAAAGGCACTCGAGAGCTGAGCGCAATTGCAACATGAGCGAGAGCGCTATACCAGCCAGTGAACAACCAAACGCCGAAACTTGTCTCATCGTCGGCTCGCAGATTGAGATGTGCGTCCAGTTATTGGGATAAGGATTTCGGGCATTCTGCCGATATCAGTCGTACATGCCTTGTTTGCTCGAACGGGAATCGGGATGCGAAACCCCTCATATTGAAATGGCTAGCGTTTCAGTTCCAGTAAAGCCATCAATTAGCCTTTATCGGCTGATCGCGTCCGCCGCAATAGTTGTGGCGCTATTTTTGACGATCGGCTACATCGTCACGCGCAGCCCGTGGTGGGATGAAGGTCTGTTCGCGGATGTCGCTTTGAACTTTCGTAATCACGGCCATTTTGGCAGTTCCGCGCTGGACCCCAATGGATATCTCCCTTGGCCTGGGGTGCACCGCTATACTTACTGGCAATTTCCTTTGTATCTGCTCGCGCTAGGCACCTGGTTCCATTTAGTTCCAGCGACGGCGCAGTGGATGAGGGTGTTCTCACTCCTTTGGGCGGTAGTCTTCATCGCCTCCTGGTTTGTGCTCGTGCGCGCTTGGAGCCGGGATGAACGCCTCGCGTTGTTTGTAGCGAGCGTACTTAGCCTTGATTACACAGTCATCAGTGCGGCATCGGACGGCCGCATGGAAATGATGTGCGTCGCGCTCGGGTACGCCGGGCTGGCCGGCTACTCTTATCTGCGCGAGAGAAATTGGACTGCGGCAATCTGTGCCGGTTCTATTTTTGCAGCGGGCTCGTTTTTTTGCCACCCGATAGGCGCGGTCATGACAGCCTGTTTAGCCGGTTTAGTTCTCCTCGACTGGCGCGAAATACGTCTGCCGCGCTTGTGGATTGCCTGCATTCCTTATCTGCTTGGAGCCCTCCTTTGGGCGTGGTACATCCTGCAGGCTCCGACCATTTTTTGTGCCCAGTATCACGCGGCCACAAGCTACCGCGTAAGAACGCTATTCAGCGTCCTGAAAAGTATCTTCATGGATGCCTACAACCGGTACTGGGTCAATTTCTTTGTTACGCAGGCAGGCATTAACCGGCTGCGCGTAATCATTCCGATCTTTGCCATAATCGGCACAATCGCGCTCGCAATTGACCCCGCCTTGCGAAGACAGGCGCTGGGGCGCCGCCTATTGTTGCTGGCGTTCATTTCGTACATAGGAATCGCCGCCATTGATAACCAGGGCTTTCCCTTCTACATGGTGTACTCGCTACCGGTCCTGACAGGGTGCGGAGCGGTTTGGGTGTATGCGCGATGGCAGCAAACCGGCGTCCGGAAACTCCTGCCGGCTCTGTCTCTGTCCCTATCCCTCGGTGTGGTCGTCGGCGGTTTCACGCTGAAGGAGGCCAGAGATGATTACCGGACCGCGTTCCAACCCGCAGTCGCCGCAGCCCTCGCGCATCGGCAGCCCGGAGGCCTAATAATGGGCGGCTCCGAACTGGGTTTCCCGCTTGGCTTTGATTCAGGAAAATTGATAGACGACCGCTACCTGGGCTACTTCAGCGGGTTGACGCCGGACGTTTACGTCGAGAGCCAGTACTATCATTCCATGCCCGGGCCCGAACTGACGCGCGCATGGAATGCTTCACGGCAGCGGTTAAGAAACGGCTACCATGTGGTGTTTCAGAATCAGGACTACCTCATCTATGCGCGCAATCAGAGTACGCGCTGATCGGAACTGCCATGATTTACGGCGGCGCCAAATTGTCCTTTCTCGCTCTCCGGGACGTTTGACAGCTCCACGTGTTTATCATCGATACGGAACGCCTCAAGCAGAGCGCCAGCCACGGGGCTCAAGCGTGGCTGAATAGGATCGCAGCCCGACGCAGTGACTTGGCGGATAAAGTGGCACCGTAGGGTCACGTTGTCGAAAACGCCACCGGCGTAAGCGACCCGAACGTACTCATCAGGGGGGAACAGCTGGCCTCGCACTCCCTGCACATACCATGCGAGCGCCGCGGCTGACCGTTCCAGTAGCTCTTCCGCGATTGCATCGTGAGCCTCGGCGGCTTCCGTTACGATCGGCGCATATCGCGCAATCTCAGCTCGCGGCATGCCGTAGAAACGATGGAGCAAAGTATCCGCGGTACGCTCCTGGGTAGCGGCAAGCAGGCGCGCGTGCAATTGCGTTTCGGACCCCCATCCTTCTTCAAACTGCAGGGCCGCGCGGATAGCGCGGCGAACCAGGTCAAATGCTCCGCCCTCGTCACCGAAGATGTAACCCCAACCGCCGGCGCGAGCAGTCTCACCCTGCCGGTTGCGGCCGAACGCCATAGACCCCGTACCGGCGATCACTACAATTCCCGGTTCGCCCTTAGTGGCTCCCGTTAACGCGATCTCCGCGTCATGCGTGATCTTCCACCTGCGGCTGCGAATAAGTTCACGGGCATAGCGCTCCTTATCCTCCGCCCCTCCACTGAATCCGCAACAGGCGGAGGCGAAGCAAACAGCCGATGCATTCACATCGGCATTGCGGCAAGCCTGTTCGATGCAGCCGCCAACTGCGCGTAGAAATTTCTCGCGCGCTTCCGGACCTGTGATATGGTTGCACGGACCACCTTGTCCATGGCCCACCACGCGCCCGTTCTCATTTGCTATCAGCGCCGTGGTCGCCGACTGGCCGCCATCAATGCCGAGGTACAGATCGCCACGCTGTTCAGGCAAGCGTCTTGTCTTTTGCGTAGCACAGCGCATCCAGCGGGCACGATGCGCAGCGCGGCTTACGGGCAATGCAAATTTGACGCCCGAAATGAATCACCTGATGCGAGAACAGAATCCATCGCTCCTGCGGAATGATCTTGATCAGATCCTGCTCAATCTTGGCCGGCTCCGTGCTGCGGGTGAGATCAAGCCGCTGTGTAATCCGTTGCACGTGCGTGTCGACTACGATGCCGGAGGCGATACCATAGGCCGTGCCAAGGACGACATTCGCCGTCTTCCGCGCAGCTCCGGGCACGGTCAGAAGCTCGTCCATGGCGCGCGGCACGCGGCCATGAAATTCGTTCAGCACTTTGCGAGCCGCTCCAATAATCGACCGCGCTTTGTTATTGAAGAAGCCGGTTGAGCGGATGTCGTTTGCGAGCTCCTCCTGCGGCGCGTTCGCGAAATCCTCAATCCGCGGGTATTTCTTGAAGAGTTCCGGGGTTACTTTATTGACGCGCTCATCGGTGCACTGTGCCGAGAGAATTGTCGCTACGAGCAACTGCCATGCGTCTTTGTGGAGGAGCGCGCAGGTCGCCTGGGGAAACAGAGCGTCGAGCGCGTTGAAGATTTTCTCCAGCCTGGCTTTGCGTTCTATCGCATTTCTTGGCTTCGCCACCTTCTTAGGAGGCGTGACCGCGTGTAGCGCGGGTTCGGTACTGACGGCGGCTTCAGACATCTGGAAGAACGTCGATGGTCTACGAAGGTGCGCCGTTTTCGAGGAAATTGCGCAAACGGTGGCTGCGGCTCGGATGACGGAGTTTACGCAGAGCCTTCGCTTCAATCTGCCGTATGCGCTCGCGCGTCACAGCAAAGTTCTGACCAACTTCTTCTAAGGTGTGCTCACTGCCATCCTGCAGGCCAAAGCGCATCTTGACGATCTTTTCTTCTCTTGGGCTAAGAGTCTTCAAAACCTCTGCTGTCTGCTCACGTAGATTCAGGTTGATGACCGCCTCGGAGGGCGAAATCATGCGGCTGTCCACCAGGAAGTCGCCGAGATTCGACTCCTCTTCCTCACCCACAGGCGTCTGCAGTGAAATAGGTTCCTGAGCGATGCGCAGCACCCGGCGAATCTTGCTCTGGCTCAGGTCCATCCTCACCGCGAGTTCTTCGGTTGTAGGTTCGCGGCCGAGTTCCTGTTGCATAATGCGTTGAAGCCGCACCAGCTTGTTGATGGTCTCTATCATGTGCACCGGGATGCGAATCGTCCGGGCCTGGTCCGCAATCGCGCGGGTGACTGCCTGGCGCACCCACCATGTCGCATATGTCGAGAACTTATAGCCCCGCTTGTAATCAAACTTATCGACGGCTCGCATGAGCCCGATATTGCCTTCCTGGATCAGATCGAGGAACTGCATGCCGCGATTCGTGTACCGTTTCGCAACCGAAACCACCAGCCGCAGATTCGCTTCGATCAGACGTTTTTTTGCCGACTCGGTTTCGCACTCTCCGCGCTCGACGATCTGCAGTGTTCGCCGCAAATCGGTAGCGGTAGTTCCGCAGCGGTCTTCGAGAGTTTGTAGCTGCGCCGACAGTGCTTTTAATTCGCGTCGCAACGAATTGGCTGAACCGCTTTCAGCCAGCGAGGGCTGCTCGAGCCGGCGCTGCAGGCGCGCGATTTCTTGCTCGAGAGGCTTCAGCTCTTCTATCGCGGCCCGCAGGCCTTGGCTGAGCGAACGCTGGTAGCGGGTACAAAAAGGCAGTGCGCGAATCCCGCGCGAGATGCAAACGCACAATCGCGCATACTCGTACCGCAGCTTGCGATGCAGCTTCGGCTTCATATTCCGCGGTGTGCTCACGAGCTTCTGACCGGTCTGCTGACATCGCCGGTACAGCCGTTCGAGTTCGTGTGCAGATGCGAGAAACATCTCCTGCAACTTGGGCAGAATATCCGTTTCTTCTGATTCGGGGGGCAGGTCCGGGGCCTGGAGCACATCCAGAATGCTTACGTGCCCACGCTCAACCAGATGCTTGGTTTCGAGCAGCATCTGCATGACCAGACGGGAGCGGGAAAGAGCCTTTCGAACGGCTGTCTCGCCGCGCTCGATGCGTTTCGCCAGTTCAATTTCGCCTTCCCGGGTGAGTAGCGGCACCATGCCCATCTCGCGAAGGTAAACGCGGACAGAATCGTTGCTCTTGTCCAGCGCGCCGGGAGAGAGATCCAGCTCGGCTAAGTCCTCGACTTCATCGTCCTTCTTAAACTCCTTCGAATCCTCCAGGAGTTCAACCGGCGCGCCGTCGAGGTCGGAGAAGAAGTCGCTCAGGTCATTGCCGGCCGACAGGTCTTCAGGGACTACTCCGTTCGCATCGTCGTAAACCGCAAAGCCCTTGTCGTTTGTGTCCTGCATCAAGTGCCTATCTAATGATTGCGCACGCTGTACAAGCTAAAAAGATGCTTGCTATGTATCGCACGAAGCCCGGCGAGGCACCCCGAATTGTTCCTCGCCTCCTCATAGTACAACAGGATTCACACATCGGTGGAAGGTCTCCCGAGCGTATTTAGCTCAGCCGTCAGGCGTAAGGCTTCGCTCACGTTGCCTTCACGTTCAAGGTCGCGGATGCGGTTCTTGAGATTCGCCTGCTGCGTTTGAACCGCCTTTGTTTCGAGTGATCGCAGACATTCCAAAGCCTGCTGCGCAGCCATTTCCTCCCTCATGGCTGAGTCGGAAAACGCCAGGTCCATTACGATGCTCCGAAACCTGCTATCCAGCCCCTCGCACAGTGCTTCCAGGCTGAATGCAGTGTGCTGGTTTTGTAGCTTCAGCGCGGCTGCGAATACCTGCCGTAATTCGAGCAGTTCGATTAAATCAGAGCTGTCCAGAAAGTGCAGAATGACTGTTCGCGCCTCGTGGCCGGCCAATAAGCAGGACAAGAGCAGCTTTTCATTGGGCTCAAGGCCCGACCCGATGCTCACTGGTTTTGCCGGCCGGCCCACCGCGGCCTGTTTCCGGAAAACGTCGGCCGCCACTGAGCGCTCCACCCTCAAGTATTCAGCCATTTCCCCCGCAATGGTGAAGCGTTCCATCTTGTCATGTACCAGCTCTATTACCGGCGCGATGAATTTGAACGCATCGATCCGGCCCTCGGCCGTCCGCATATCGAATTTCGTGCGCGCGCGGTCAGCGAGCCAATGGAAGTAAGAAGCCGCCTGAGCCACCAGTTTGCGGTACGCTTCAGCGCCCTCGCGCTGTATGTACTCGTCGGGATCGAGTCCACCGGGTATCTCGAGCACCTTCACGCGCAGGCCTTCCGCAATCAGCAACGAGATATATTTCTCGGTGGAACGCGCACCGGCCGCGTCGGAATCAAAATTCAGGATGATTTGGCCCGTACCAGCCTGCTGATACGAGATCTGCCGCTTGACCGCACGCACCTGGTCGCTGCCCAGAGCCGTGCCGCTGCTTGCAACAACCTCATGCAGTCCCGCCGAGTAGATGCCGATCACATCCATGTAACCCTCAACGAGAATCATCTGGTTGTTCTTCCGGGCTTCTGTTTTCGCCCGATGCAGGTTATATAGAACCGTCGACTTCTTGTATAGCCTCGTCTCAGGTGAGTTTAGATATTTCGGCTCGTCCCCCGCGCGCAGTGCGCGCCCGCCAAATGCGATTACCTTGCCGCTTTCATTGTGAATGGGGAACATCAGGCGGCCTCGGAAACGATCATAGAAGCCGCCGGCCTCGTGGCGCCTGGCCGCAAGGCCCGATTCCTCGAGCGCGGCCGGCCCAAACTTCTGCAATCGGTGCACCAATTGCTGCCCGGAGGTGTCCGCCAGCCCCAGGCGAAACTCGTCCATTGCGGCTCGCGAGACGCCTCGCGATTCCAGATATCTGCAAGCGTCTGCCCCGTTCGGGCCGCGGAGATTGTCCTGAAACACTTGCGCTGCAATTTCGTGCATCTCCTGCAGAGCGGCACGCCGCTGTACCTCCAAATCAGTGGAGCGCTCACGCTCCGGCATAGGGATCCCGTAACGTTCCGCTAGCAGTTTTAGCGTCTCAGGAAACGTGAGATTTTCAATCTGCTGGACAAATTTGTACACGTCTCCGGCGCTATCGCAGCCAAAGCACTTGTAGTAACCGAGCACGCTGTGCACACCGAACGAAGGCGTCTTTTCCGAGTGAAAGGGACACAGCCCTACATACCGTGGGCCCGCCCCTTGGCGTTTGAGGCGGACATACTGGCCGACAACGTCGACGATGTTGAGCTGGCTTTTGAGATGCTCAGCGAAGTTCATTCCTGGATCTGGCGCCGCGCAGTGCTTTCAGGTTAGCAGCCTGGCTGCTGCGTTCCTGATTATGATAATGACGGCGGCCTCGCCGCAACGCGCTCCGCACCAATGCCACTCAACGAGTACGCGCGCAAGCGCAATTTCGAGAAGACGCCCGAGCCGAAACCGGACGAGGTGAAGGGAAAACATGCGAACCGCGGCGGCTTTTTCTGCGTCCAGCGTCATGACGCCACCCGGCTCCACTATGATTTCCGGCTGGAAGTAAATGGTGCGTTGGTCAGTTGGGCGGTGCCGAAAGGTCCGAGCCTTGATCCGGCCCGCAAGGCGCTTGCCATGAAGGTAGAGGACCATCCTCTCGATTACGGTACCTTCGAGGGCAACATCCCGAAAGGGAATTACGGCGCTGGCAGCGTTATGCTCTGGGACCAGGGCAGCTACGAGGTGATCGGGGAACCAGATGCACAAGGCCAGCTCGACCGTGGCGATTTCAAGTTCCAGCTACATGGCACGAAGCTGAACGGCGCCTTCGCCATCGTCCATATGAAACACGCCGGCAAAGGTAACGAGTGGCTACTCATCAAGAAAAAGGATGAGTACGTGGTCCCGGGATATGACATCGATCAGTACGCCTGGAGCGTCGCGACGCGCCGGACCCAGGAAGAGATCGCGGCGAACGAACACCCTGTCAGCCCGGCGGACCTGAAGGGAGCGCGGAAAGCTGCTCCGCCCTCCTCAATCGAACCGATGCTCGCCACTGCCGTTTCAAAGCCGCCCACCGGCAAGCAGTGGTTATATGAGATCAAGTGGGACGGTGTCCGTGCCCTTTGCCTCGTTCACAACGGCAAGCTGCAGATGTATTCGCGCCGGGGCATCCGGATCGAGCAGCAATACCCGGAACTCCAAAATCTCCCCGAACACGTCAATGCAAAAACAGCCTGGCTTGACGGCGAAGTCTGCGTGCTCGATTCCGACGGCCGGGCCCGATTCCAGAACATCCAGCCGCGCATCGGCGCGAATCTCAGCGCCGTGCCCCAACTGGCAAGCTCATCCCCAGCCACCCTGTTTCTTTTTGATCTTCTATACGCCGATGGCTACGATTTGCGCGCGGTTGCCCTAGAGAATAGAAAGCGGGTTCTGACTTCTCTGGTAACACCGAACGGCCACATCCGTCTTTCGGAGGCCTTTGATACCGACGGGCAACAGATGTTCGATGCCGCGCGCGGCATGGGCCTGGAAGGCATTCTCGCAAAAGACCGCACCAGTGCCTATGAATCCAAGCGCTCACGGTGCTGGTTGAAATTGAAGGTGCTGAACGAGCAGGAGTTCGTGATCGGCGGATTCACCAAGGGCGAGCGTGATTATTTCGGTTCGCTGGCGCTGGGCTTTCGGGACAACGATCGACTCCGGTATGCCGGCCAGGTCGGGACCGGGTTTGATCAGAAGCTGATGAAGACGATCTATCAGCGCATGGAACCGCTCATCACGAAAACAAACCCGTTTTCAGACAAGCCGCACGTTAAGGACGTCACCTGGGTGCGGCCGAAGCTCGTTTGCCAAGTGAGCTTTCTCGAGTGGACGCAGGACGGAATGCTACGGGCGCCCGTATTTGTCGCTCTGCGCGATGACAAAGCTCCAGAACAGGTGGTTCGTGAGCAGCCGCTGGACTCTCCTGCACAGGGCAATCCGGCCGGAGTCGGCAACGGTACTCTCGATCTGAGCGGCCGCGAGGTGCTCACCACCATAGACGGTCATCGCCTGAAGTTCACAAATCTCGACAAGGTCCTCTTCCCAAACGATGGCTGGACCAAACGTGATCTGCTGGCCTATTACGATCAGGTTTCTGAATGGCTATTGCCGCACCTTCGAGACCGTCCGCTCTCAATGAAGCGCTATCCGAACGGCATCGCGGAGGAGTTCTTTTTTCAGAAGAATGCATTGCATTTTCCTGACTGGCTGCGGTGTGAGCCCATCCAAGAACATCATCCGCCGAAGCTGAATCACTATCCGATTGCGGAGAACAAGGCGAGCCTTCTTTACCTGGCAAACCTCGGCTGTATCGACCAGAACCCGTGGATGAGCCGCGCCGGCAACCTCGTTCATCCCGACTGGATGCTGCTCGATCTTGATCCCGTGGATGCAGCTTTCGATCAAATTGTGGACGCGGCGCTGCTGGTACGCGAAGTTTTGAAGGATCTGGGTCTCCATGGATATCCCAAAACCACCGGCGGAGACGGAATGCACATCTATGTACCCGTCGAGCCCGTCTACACGTATGAGCAGGTGCGCAGTCTGGCGGAGATCGTCGCGCAGTTGACGCTCGATCGCGCGCCGGACCTGTTCACGACACCACGGAACGTCGAAAAGCGAAAAAAAGGTAGGGTCTACTTCGACTATCTCCAGATCGGGATTGGCAAAACCATTTCGGCACCGTACGTGGTGCGGGCGTATGATGGCGCGCCTGTCTCGACGCCGCTCGATTGGGACGAAGTCAAACGCGGTCTGCGGCCCTCTCATTTTCGAATCGACAATGCGGTTGAGCGCTTTCGCCGCGTCGGCGATTTGTTCGCGCCGGTGCTCGAAGGAGGCCAAAGGCTGGAAGACGTTCTCCAGCGCATTTCGGGCGAAAACACGACACCGGTTGCTCAAAAGCCGCGGCAAACGAGGCCGCTGAAAAAAACTGCGCGCCAGGCCGCTAAACCGCCCGCCAGATAACGCACCGCCACTCATCCACCTCCAGAACAATCCCGTTACTAAGGTTCTGCAGGATCGCCGGAAGTTCTGCTTCGGTGAAGCCTGTCAGAATCAGCCAGCCTTCATTTCTAACAGTGAGGAGAAGCTCGTCGAGCATCGAAAGAATTACGGACGCATTGATGTTCGCGACCGCGACATCAGCGCTCGATTGTGCCAGGCAATCGGCCGAGCCGGCCACTAGCGCCCCGTCAAGCTTATTCAGGCGGAAGTTCTCTCGCGCAGTCTTGAGCGCCGCTTCGTCGTTATCCACTCCGACCGCTACGCCGGCTCCGAGATGCTGCGCCGCCAGCGCCAACAATCCCGAGCCGGTCCCGATGTCGATCACCCGGCATCCGAGCGTAATGCATTGTTCAAGCGCCATCAGCGCCAAACGGGTGCACGGATGCTCCCCCGTCCCGCAGGCGAGCCCCGGATTATGAACGATGCGCACACGTCCGGGTGGCGTTGGGTCTGTGTTCCAGGGCGGCGCAAGAAAGATGCGTTCGCCCACTGCGCGCGCGGGCCATGCGGCATAAGTCTGCTGTACCCAATCGGTCGTTTGCTCGATGCGCCATTTCGGAGACCATCGTCGAAAGCGGGTCAGAAGCGCCTCCCGGCTCTCATCACCCGAGAAACCGGCCACCAGCGAAACGGTGCCCATCTCCTCGTCGCTGATCTCCTGAATGCCTGACGTGCCTGCCTCCCACAGTTTGAAGGACAGATGCTCTATTTCGTCAGGAGTACAGGTAAGACAAAGAAAATACAAGTTACCCGCCTGAGGAACTATTTACTCCCAGCGACTCCGCAACGCAACACGATAGACGACTACGATGTAAATCCAGAATATAGAGAAAACAACATGCATGAAACGTGCAAAGGCCGTGCCCTATGCTATCGCCTATGTAGCGCTCGGTCAGCAGCCGCAACTGCCGTTGACCTCCTCATCGAAGTCGGAAAGAGGAGCTGCGCTTCGTCCTCGCTCACGTGCTCGATGCGCCGTGCGATGCCGAAGCCATGTAGCGGGCCGAGTGCATAGCTCCCCTCTCGCCG
>JAFAMM010000467.1 GCA_019233375.1 Acidobacteriaceae bacterium | reverse complement strand
GTGCCATACGAAGTTTTCAGAGTGGACCCGGCCTCATGGAAGTTTCCCCCTGCAGTCCCTTCTTTGATCTGCAGGCTGTCGAGCGTCTTGGGACCGAGGCGGCCATCTGCAGTGAGATTTTGCTGCTTCTGGTACTCGCGCGTCGCGGCGCGTGTGTGAGGGCCGTCGATACCGTCGATCGGGCCCGGATCAAAGCCTTTGCTTTTTAGAGCTTCCTGTGCTGCCCGGACAGTCTGGTCGCCCTGCGCCATCGCCACTGGCGGACCGAGCGCGACAGCCAAAAGCGAAAGTAATAAGATCGAACGCATAATGTTCCCTTTTCTAAGTAGACTTCGCCGGGGGCGGGCTGTTTCACGCCGCTGATTGTACGTAGACCGCTTTGTAAGGTAAAAGATTAAGGCAGTTACATGGATCAAACGGACCAAACAGATATGAAAACGACGGATACGAGCGGTTTGAACACATACCTTTCCCGCCGCGAACTGATAAGCGATGCGGCGGCCGGGGCGCTCGCGTTCCTGATTGTTCCTCGCCATGTGCTGGGCAAAGGGTATGTTCCGCCCAGCGACAAAGTGACGGTCGCCTCCGTAGGGCTGGGGCGGCAAGGTCAAGTGGTGACCATGGAATTGCTGGCGCGCCCGCAAGTGCAGGTGATTGCTGTATGCGACTGCAATCGGGAGAGCAAAAATTACGTTGAATACGGTAGCAATGCGCTGCTGAAATCAGCGCGGAAGCTGCTTGGACCCGGCTATGAGAACTGGGGAGAGGATCTGGCTTCACCCGGCAGCGTTCAATTAACACACGACTTCTCGACCAGCCTTGGGGCTGGCGGTCGCGAGCCGGCGCGCCGGCTTGTGGAAGCGTACTACGGGTCCCGGAAAGGCTCGGCACAAGGCACCTACCGAGGCTGCAATGCGTACGCGGATTATCGCGAACTGCTCGAAAAGGAGCGCGATCTGGACGCGGTGTATGTGGCCACGCCGGATCACTGGCATTCGATTATCACCATTGCATCAATGCGCAAACGCAAGCACGTTCTGTGTCAGAAACCGATGACGCACAGCATCGCCGATGCACGCCGCGTCGCCCAGGCCGCGCGCGAAATGAAAGTCGCAACATCGGTCACGATCAACAATCCGTCGACGGATGTCAGCCACCTGATCGCTTCATGGATCAGTGACGGCGCTATCGGAAGGGTGCGCGAAGTGCACAACTGGTCGAGCCGGCCCTTCTGGCCGCAGGGAATCGATCGGCCTAACAATGTCGAGCCGGTCCCGGCGGGTCTCGATTGGGACATGTGGCTGGGCCCTGCTCCCGAGCGACCGTACAACAGCGCGTATCTCCCGTTTGTGTGGCGCGGCTGGTATGACTTCGGCGATGGCTCATTCGGCGATATGGGCTGCTACAGCTTCGCAGGTTTGTTTAGCATTCTGAACTTAACGCCGCCTACTTTGGTTCAGGCCAGCTCTAGTGAGAGCTACGCCGAGACCTTTCCGAAGGCGTCTACCGTGCACCTTGATTTTCCAGCGAACGGAAGCCGGCAGGAGCTTAGCATGCATTGGTATGATGGCGGCCTGCGCCCACCCCGGCCGGCGGGCTTGCGCCCTGAGGATGCTCAACTTTTCTCAGGAGGCGAGGACAACGAAGGCGTGATGTATGTCGGGGATAAAGGCATCCTCCTCGCCGGATTCAATGGCCAGCACCCGCGTGTTTATCCCGAGTCGCCGAAGTTCCAGCCGCCGCCTCCTGTGCACCATGAGGGCGAAGGCGGTCCTGCGGTCGATCAATGGGTCGCCGCATGCAAAGGCGGTCCTACGCCAGTTGCCAACTTCGAGTCTCAGGCGCCGGTCACAGAAGCCTTTCTGCTAGGCTGCATCGCCCAGCGGTTTCCGGGCGAAAGCATTGAGTGGGACACGAACAAGATGCGTATTACGAATTCGGAGAAACTGAACGCATACGTCGACCCGCCGGCGCGCTCGCCCTACCGGATTGAATCGGCATAGCGAAAGTCCGGGGTACGATAAGACGTTTGGCGCCCCCGGATGCGATTTTGCGTTCAATCGGTGTTCTCTATCGTCGTCGCTTGCACAGCCACCGCGAGCACGAATCTTTTGTTCTCCCAGACTGCTGTCGGCACTCTCGCCGGAATCGTGAAAGACGCTTCGGGCGGACGGATCCAGGCCGCTTCGGTATCGCTCAAACAGATCAGTTCATCCCTGCAGCGTGAATCGAAAACCAGCTCAGCCGGAACGTTTCGAATTGAAGATTTGCAGCCAGGCCGCTATGACGTCTCGGTCACAGCGGCAGGCATGAGCCCGGCCCGCGCCGAGATCACGGTGCAGGTCAGCCTGGTCCAGGAGATTACGGTCACGCTGCAACCGGCATCTCTGCGGCAAACAGTGACGGTGGAGGCGAACGCGTCTTCCATCACGACCGCGCCGCTTAATCCATCGAGCGCCGTACAGGGCGGAGTCGTCACCGCGCGCGATCTTCGTACCCTTCCGCTCGCCAACCGCAGCTTTGCAAACGTTGCTTATCTTGTGCCGGGAACGGAGCCCGTTGAACCTTCCGACCCAACCAAGGCGCGCATTACGGCGGTTTCCTTCGGGGGAAGCTCCGGGCTGAACGTTCAACTATCTGTGGACGGCGGGGACGATTCCGACGATTATATCGGCGGTTTCCTGCAAAACTTCTCGGTGGATGCGATCCAGGAGTTTGCAGTCGATACCGCGCAGCAAACAGCGGACGTCGGCCGAACTACGGTCGGGTCAGTTGTCATCACGACGAAACGCGGGACGAATGACTGGCACGGCGATGCAGCTTTTTACGAGCGGGCCGCGGCGCTCAATGCGCGCTTCCCTATCGATAATCCAGCACCGAATCCGAAGCAGCCCTTCTCTCGCCAGAACTATATCGGTGCCGTGGGCGGCCCGATCATCAAGGATAGACTCTGGTTCTTCTCGTCATTCGAGTACGTGAACGAAAACGCCAGCATCGCGTACAGCCCGGCCAGCACAACCCAGTTCAATGCGCTCGCATCACTTGCGTCTCAGGGCCTCATTCCTGGAATCTCCTCGATCGGCGTGCCCACGTTTGTGCCCGTTCCCTTTCGCGATTATTTGTCAACGTTCCGGATTGACTGGTCGCAATCGGAGCGTTCGCAGTGGTTTTTGCGCGCGGGAAGCGACCGTTACACTACCGATAACGATTTAGTCCAGCAAGGCGCCCTGCCTTCGACGGGAGCAACCTCCAGATCCGATTACGCCAGCCTGGTGCTAAACAACCAATACATATTCACTCCGAACTGGCTTGGAACGTTCACATTCAACGCGAGCGGGCTTCATCATACGGAAACGCGCAATCAGTATCTCGGTTTTGCCCTCGCGTTTCCGTTCAGCGCAACATCGGCGACGACGTCAGGATTCGAAACATTCGGAGATAACCAGTTTCTGACCCCGATCACTGCATTCCCCGTTTTGCGGAATCAGGAGAAATATCAGTTCCGCTATCAGGTGGCCGGAGCCAAGGGCGCGCACGCGCCACGACTTGGGATTGACTTTATTCACGAACCCGTTTTAAGCGGAGCCCTTTCGAGCACCGCGGAAAATCTGACCGTCTTCCCCGAAGACCCGACCTTTTATACGGCGAACCCGCGGCAATTTTCTATCGATCTGATCTGTGGCCCGGGCGCAACGCCGGGAACGACGTGTACGAATACGCCGGAATCCAACGGGAGCTTTTCCCAAAATGTGCAGCGGCTCGGTGTCTACGCAGAAGATTCATGGCGAATCAAGCCGAACCTGACTCTGAATTACGGCCTGCGATACGACACGACATACGGGCTGTTCATTGCATACGGCCGTTCCCAACTGTATAATCCCGCTCTGCTCACCGCTAAAGCACTGGATCTGCCACTGAGCACCGCAGCGCCGCACGACTATCGTGGTGCAATTGCGCCCAGGATTGGAATCGCCTATTCGCCTGGGCGGAGCGGCCGCACCGTTTTGCGCGCGGGTTTTGGGCTGTTCTATAACGATCTTGCCCAGAACGGCTGGGTGGCAGCTTTCCAGGCGGTGAACAAACCGCCAGCAGTTTGTGCCGCGCCCGGCGACCCGGGCTGCCTGCCGGGCGCTGCTTTAGGAGGCACTGGAGCCGTTATCGACTCGGGATACAAAACGCCGTACGCCATACACGTTACGGCCGGCGTGGCCCACTCCTTCAACGCAAGTTGGTCCGTAAGTGTAAACGGAACGCACGAGGAAGGCGTGCACGCTTATCGCGCTTACAACTACGATGCCGGGTACACGCTGTTTTCTCCCCTGTTCGCGCCTGATCCATCAACGCAGATGGCGTACGTGCCCAATATCGAGGTCTTCAAGTCGGACAACGGTTCGCGGTATGACGCGCTGATGGTTCATCTGCAGGGCAATCTGCAGAAGCGTCTCAACATGATCGTGAACTACACATATTCGAAGGCGGAGACATGGGGCTGCGTTCTGGGCGAGCTGTTCGATTACGTGAACGGCGTCTGCAACCCGCTCAAGGCGTTCGGTCCGGGAGACTACGGCCCGTCAGGCGAGGATGTGCGGCAGCGATTCGTGATTGCCGGAACCTTCTATGCGCCGGCCGGGTTTCAGGTATCGCTACTGGGGCAGGCCGAAACGGCCCGGCCATTCACGTTGACCACGCCCGAAGACGTAAACGGCTTTGGAAATACGACTGACGATCGCGCCGTAGTAAATGGGGCGCAAACGGCGCTGGACGGGCTTCGTGGAACTCCGTACATCCAATTCGACATGCGTGTCAGCCGCCCGTTTGTCTTCAAGGATCGGTGGTCGCTCACGCCGTTTGTCGAGTTTTTCAACTTATTGAACCGAAATAACCCCGGCGCCAATTACGTCACGAGTATCGCGGCGCTTCCCACGCCGGTGAACAGTCTCAGCAACGCGACCGCGTTTTGCCTGAATAGCGACTGCACGCAAACACGCCCGATCACGAGCATGAATCAGCTCCGTGTCCCGGCGGGTGCGTTCGGCGATTTCTTCGGTCCGGGCACAACGGTCGGAATTCCATTCGCTGCACAGCTGGGCGTCCGCTTCAGCTTCTAATACTCGAACTGGTATCCGGGTTTCACCGTACAGCGATACAGCTTCGATTTATCCGCATCAACGCGCACGTTGCAATCGGCCCAAGGCAACACCACATCAGGGCCCAGGGGAAAGACAATGTCGGTCTTGTCCAAGTCCGCTTCGACACTTGGTCCTGTTCCGGTCGCCGGCAACGTGAAGCTCATACTGTCACCGAAAATGAACGGGTATGACTCACGAATCATATCGCTAATCATCTGATGCGTTACTTCGGCCTCGACGAGAAACGTGGCCGTGCCGAACCAGCTCAGGGCAGAAACGTTGAGAACCCTCGCCTCTTTCGCCAGCTCCGATTGGATGCGGGTAAACGGACAAGGACCCGCCACGCAGGAGGCTCGTACGTCGCGGAACGCATTGGCGGCCCCCGCATCGTAGCTGGCGGAGCCGCGTTCGGCTCTCCATTTGTGGTCTGGCGAGCAGGGCATTTTGTCTCTGCACGGCACGCCGCCGTTGTTGAAAATCACGAACGTTTTGGCCAGCGTTCCGACATCTGCCGTTGCCGTCGTCCGCATGGAGTAACGCACGCGAACATCGCGGATGATCGTTTCCGATGCGCTCGACTGCTCAATGCGAGCTGCCGTGGACACAGGCTGCATTTGGGCAACGAACGTACTCGTGATGGTTGGAAGGGCAATCGCAAGCGGACGGTAGCCCGCGGCTTCAAACCTCAAGGCAACGGAACCTGAATTCTGCTTCGGCCGGATTCTTATGCGAAAGAAGCCGGAGGAATCGGTCTTGAACTGCTCCGACGTTGTTCCAGTCGTAGCCGAAATGTTGACGAAAGGTATGGGGGTGCGAGCCCTCGGATCGAAATCCTGCCGGATGACCGCACCTTCCAGCGACACCGGCTGGGCATGCGGCGGCTCAAACGTGGTCACGAGCACGCCTGCGGTGAGTACCACAAAGAGAAAGATGGCAATGCCCACTGCGACTTTCTGGCCTCGCGTCATTCCAATACTCCCGTCAATGTGAGGTGCTCCGTCGCACGCGATTCTTACAGCTCTTGCTCGCCGTGTATCATTCCCGTCGCGCTTTCCAGTGTGACACCGTGTTGCACTTTGACTGATGTTCTACAGTAAGTCCGTGAGCACGAACGACGGTCGCCGGCGATTTTCGCGCCGCGAGATATTCCATGCTGGCATGAGCACAGCAGCCGCGCTTCGGTTGCAGGCGGCAGGCCAGACCGCACGACTGCCAACCATGGCGGGACCCGCAAAACCGCAGGCGCCCGTACCCTCGATACTCTCCCCGGAAGACGACCATTTCTTGGAGGAGCTGGAGAAGGCTAATTTCCTTTTCTTCATTGAGCAGGCCGATCCGGCTACCGGCCTTGTAAAGGACCGTTGTAACGTGCGCACAACAGATCAATCCATCGTCGGCAGCATCGCGGCCACGGGCTTCGGTCTGACTGCAATTTGCATCGGGCACCGGCGGGGCTACATTTCAGAAAACGAAGCCTACACGAGAGTGCTGAATACTCTGAGATTCCTTTATGAAAAGATGCCCAATCACCGCGGGTTCTATTTCCATTTCGCGAATATCAAGACCGGGGAAAGGATTTGGGAGTCAGAGATTTCGTCCATCGATACGGCGATCTTGCTCTGTGGTGTGCTTACCAGCCGCCAGAGTTTCCGCCACTCGGAGATCACTCGCCTTGCAATTGCAATTACCAGCCGGGTGGAATGGGCGTGGCTCTCTGAAGACACGTCGCTTGTATCGCTGGGCTGGTCTCCTGAGCGCGGCTTCCTGCCGTACCGCTGGGATTATTACAGCGAGCTGATGATGATCTACCTCGTCGGAATCGGGTCCGCCACGCACGCGCTGCCGCCGGAAAGCTGGAACGCGTGGAAGCGTACCACATTTGAGTATGCGGGTCTGCGTTACATCGGCTCCTTCGCTCCGCTATTCGTCAATCAATACTCACAGGCATGGTTCGATTTTCGCGGTAAACGCGATCAATATGCCGATTACTTCCTGAACTCCATTTACGCGACTGAGGTGCACCGGCTATTCTGCCTCGAGATGCATAAGGATTTTCCAGATTACAGCGATGATCTCTGGGGCATCACGGCATCCGATTCCGAGCACGGCTACGTAGTGTGGGGCGGTCCGCCCGCTATCGGCCCCATCGATGGAACGGTAGTCCCGAGCGCAGCCGGAGGTTCGCTGCCGTTTCTGCCTCAGGCCACTCTGCGCGTGCTGAAGAACATGAAGAATCGCTACGGCGATCGCGCCTGGTGCCGTTATGGGTTCGTCAACGCCTTCAATCCCCTAAATAACTGGTACGACGACTTCGTCGTCGGTATCGACACGGGAATCACGATGTTGATGGCCGAGAATCTACGGACTTCGTTCGTGTGGAATATGTTCATGACGAATCCCGAAGCAGAACGTGGACTCCAAAAGGCCGGATTTAAGTCATATTCGATCGATTATCAGGCCGTGCAGGCAAAACTGGAGGGGCGCACTAAGTGAGTGGGCGTTCGAACTACTGCTCCGCAATATGCGACGACATCTCACGCCATGCTTTCATGGATTGCCTCAAATGGATGGCCGGGTCTTCTGTGATTCCATAGCACTGGAGGCCGATTGGACCGCGGTATCCCGTTTGAATGAGCATGCGGAGTACGCCGGCCACGTCGAAATCTCCAAGTCCCAACGGCTGAATCAAGGTGTTCCAGTCATGACCGTTGTGATCGGCGCCGTTGAGAGTTACCCCATATAAGCGCGGCAATGCGGCTTTTATGACGGACGGCAGGTTGGGATCCAAGCCTGCGCGCAGTTCATGGCACAGGTTGAACGTCACACCCAGATTGCTGCGTTGCGCCTTCTGCGCTATGCGCAGCGTATCGTTCAGTGTTGCCAGGTAAAAACCATAATGCGGATAGAGCGCAACCCGCAGATTCGCAGTAGAGGCCAGATCGGCAACCCTAGCCGCGGCCGTGACGGCCCGTTCTTCCGCGCCGGGGCCGGTTCCCTTGACCGCGAGCCAAACGACCGTTCCGCGACCTTTGAGCTCGTTAATTGCCTGCTCCATGCCGGACTCATACACAATGCGCGCGTTGCCCACGTCCACCGTTAGCCAGATGAAGAACAATTGAATGTGCGCTTCGTCCACAGCCTTGAGCCTTTCAGGAATGTGCACCGCACCGTCGAATGCCGTTCCCGCGAATCCAACATCGCTCACCAGTTTGGCTTGCTGCCCGGGAGTTTTGTCGCCCAATTCATAAGCGAAGAAAGGATTGCTAAGTTCGTGATCCGCGGAACTTTCGATTTCTGCCAGAAGGAGACCGCCCACGACCAAAAAGACGGATCCGATTTTGTATGGCGTGCTGGCCAAAGCGTTACTCTACGCGACAGGTTGGAGGCTCAATGGCCGAGCACGTATGCGAACACAAGCGGCGCAACGATCGAGGCATCGCTTTCAATCACATACTTCGGCGTGTTGATGCCGAGCTTCTCCCAGGTAATCTTCTCATTCGGAATCGCGCCAGAATAAGAACCGTAGCTGGTCGTTGAATCGCTGATCTGGCAGAAATAGCCCCACAGCGGCGTATCTCGTCTTGCGAGATCCTGGCGGAGCATGGGCACGACACAGATCGGGAAATCGCC
>JAFAMM010000452.1 GCA_019233375.1 Acidobacteriaceae bacterium | reverse complement strand
GTGCTCGGATGAGAGGGATCGAACGCCAGTGAATTCACCTGCGTGCTGTTCAGTGTTTTCCAGGTGGTGCCTTTGTTTAGCGACTTGAATAAACCCGTGGTCGTACCCGCGAAAATGATACCCGGGTTCGTAGGATCCAGCCGGATGATGTGCGTCCGCCGCGAGGTGTTCGGGATCCCGAGGAGCTTCTTCCATTGATCACCCCGCGTGCCGCTCAGGTAAATGCCGCTGCACGCGCTGGCAAGGACTTCGTTGGGCTGAAGCGGGTCTACGTAAATGGAGAACACGTCGGAATCGTCGATCATCCCGCTGTGGATAGACTGCCAGGTTTTGCCGCCATCGGTAGTTTTCCAGGGCAGATGAGAGGTGCCCGCATAGATAATGTCGGGATCCTTTGGGTCAAATGCGACGGCGCTGATCCCGACCATTTCATAATTGTTCAGGTCTGAAATGAGCTTCCAGCTCTTGCCGGAATCGTCGCTCAACCAAACGCCATGAAGCGTCCCGGCTACGAAGCGCGATGGATTGCTCGGGGATGCCGCGAGTGCCCTGACACCGTAACTGTCCATCCCTTTTACCCCATGCCAGTTCTTGCCCGCATCGCGGCTTTCGAACAGGCCGCCGCTCTCGGCCGACACCATGCCGGCCAGATAGTGGTCTGAGTCGGCGGGATCTACCAGCACGCAGGTTACTTCGCTCAAATTCAGCTTCGGTAGCGGAAGCAACTTCCAGGTAGCTCCAGCATCTTCGCTCCGGTAGAGCAATGAATGCAGCCCTCCGGCCAACAAAACGGAAGGCTTTGCCGGATCAACCGCAATCGTCGTCGCGGTTCCTCCATAGGGTCCTGCTAATTTCCAGTCTGTGGCGGGCGCTGTTGGCACATTCGCATCCGAACCCAAGACCGAAACCGTGCCGGTGATTACAGTCGCCACGACGGCGAGTGGCACAAACGACATTCGAATCATTTTAGGAGACATCTGTTTCAGCGAGCTTCTTACATCTTCGCCGAACTCGCGCCGGAAGATGCAAACTTTCTTCAGTTTGCGTACGCCTAGATGGTTTGGATATCCTAGTAGAGTCACTTTTTAACAAAGATTCAGGTTCGTTAGTTAATGGCAAATACAGTTTCATCGTTGAAGCGTGTCCGCGTCACTGAACGCCGTACGCTCATCAACCGCATGCGCAAATCCCGATTGCGGCACCAGATTCGCGCCATGCGCCGCCTGCTTGACCAAAAGGACGCTTCGGGCGCGGCGAAAGCGGCGCCGGCCACGTTCTCGATGGTTGATCGGGCAGCGAAGTGGGGCATCATCAAGAAAAACACGGCTGCGCGCTACAAGAGCCGCCTGACGCATCGCCTCCGCAGTCTCACCGCGGCTGCGTAAAGTACTGACACTGTTCACTTCTGAAGCTTCTCCCCTCCCCTGTTAGACTGGCTGAAGATGCAGAGCGTTCATGGCCGGTCTGGTGTCGTGTATCTGCTCGCTGCGCTGTTGACCGCTCCCCCGATGCGATCAGGTGAGCCAGTGCGCGCCAGGCATGGCATGGTTGTCGCACAGGAGCCCCTCGCAGCCGATGTCGGCGTGGAAATTCTTAAGCAGGGCGGCAATGCGATTGACGCAGCGATCGCTGTTGGCTTCGCCCTGGCGGTCACCCATCCGGTCGCGGGCAACATCGGTGGCGGCGGGTTCATGCTGGTGCGGCTTGCCAATGGCCGTACCGCATTCCTCGATTTTCGCGAGTGTGCTCCACGCAGGGCAAGCCGCGATATGTACCTCGACAGCGAAGGCAACCCCACAAAGGACAGCATCTTCGGATGGCGTTCCTCAGGGGTCCCCGGCTCAGTTGCCGGCTTTGAGACCGCTTATCAAAAATTTGGCAGCAAACCCTGGGCGAATCTCGTAAACCCCGCAATATTGCTCGCTCGTGATGGCTTCCCGGTTAGCAAATCCTTCAGCGACTCCCTCCACTCAGCACAAGAAATGCTGTCAGCCGACCCCGAATCCAAGCGTATTTTTCTGCGCGGCGGCAACCTGTATCGGGAAGGCGAAATATTTCGGCAGCCGGAGTTGGCCGGGACACTGCAGCGGATTGCCGAAAACGGCGCGAAGGGCTTCTACGCCGGGGAAACTGCCTCTCGCCTCGCCGGCGCCATGGCGGCTAACGGAGGGTTGATTGCCGCTGAAGATCTGGCTGCATACAAGACTATTGACCGGCAGCCATTAACCGGCACCTACAGGGGCTATGGAATCGTAACCGCGCCACCCCCAAGCGCAGGCGGGGTAGGCGTGCTCCAGATTCTCGGGATGCTCACGGGCACGCATTATGACAGTGACGGGCCGGACTCGGTGAAAGCGGTCCACTACGAAGCCGAAGCCATGCGCCGCTTTTATGCCGATCGCAGCGAATACCTCGGCGACCCTGACTTCTATGTTGTTCCCGTGAAGCCGCTGCTCGATCCGGCCTATGTCGCACACCGCCGCAAAACCATCGATCCCGATCGCGCAACGCCGAGCGGCCTGGTTGAACCCGGCCTTCCGAAAACGTTGAATGCCGGCGTCGATTGGAAGGAAAGCAAACAGACAACTCACTACAACGTCGTGGATGCGAAAGGAAACGCCGTCGCCGTCACCTACACGCTTAATAATTCCTACGGCAACGGCATTACGGTGCCCGGCCTGGGCTTTCTCCTGAATGACGAGATGGACGACTTCTCCGCCAAGCCGGGGGCACCCAACATGTTTGGCCTGCTTGGAAGCGATGCCAATGCGATCGAGCCGGGCAAGCGCCCGCTCTCGTCGATGACCCCGACCATCATCACGCGAAACGGGAAGTTCTTCATGGCAGTTGGCGCTCCCGGCGGCTCGCGAATTACCACCGGGGTGACAGAGGTTATCCTTGACGTGCTCGACTTTCACATGAACCCGCAGGCCGCCGTCGACCTGCCGCGCTTCCATCACCAGTGGCGCCCGGACATCCTGTATCTGCAGAATGGATTTTCGGAACAGACCGCCGCGGCGTTGAAAGCAATGGGCTATGAAGTCGAGGCAACAGGCGGGGTCGCTCGCGTGGAGGCAATCGTGATGAACAACGGCACGCTCGAAGGAGGAACCGAGTCGCGGCTCAGCGGCAAGGCCGCGGGATATTAGCCGCCGCCGCGCGCGGCAGCACAGGCTTGTTCCAGGGCGGCCGCCTGTTTTCTCAAGTACTGACCGAATGAAACACGTTCTCTCTACCCATTTTTTTGTCGGGCATCGGCTGACGACCGTTTGGTTGGATCGAGTTTGGGATGCCGGGTTCCCGGCCGTCGAAATCTTCTGCGCCCGGCAACATATCGATTACCGCGACAAAGCACAAATCAACGAGCTTGGCCACTGGTTTCGCGATGCCGAGTTGAAAGTGCACTCGCTGCACGCACCCATGTATACCGACGATGTCTGGGGCCGCTCAGGACCGCACGCCACGATCGACATCACCGAAATTCCGAAAGCCCGGCGCATGGCTGCCGTGGATGAAGTGAAGCGCGCCCTCGAAATCGCCGAAATCGTGCCGTTCCGCTACCTGATCCAGCACGTAGGCGTAGGCGGCCAGGAAATGGACGAACGTCGGCTGGACGCCGCATTTTCCTCGCTCGATGAATTGAGGGTCTTTGCGGATCAACGCGGCGTCGAAATTCTGCTCGAAAACATCCCCAACCAGCTCTCGTCCGCTCAGCGGCTCACGACCCTCCTTACAGTGACGCATCTGAACCTCAACTTCTGCTTTGATGTAGGCCACGCGCACATGTCGAACGGCATCACCGAAGAATTCGACCTCATGCAGCAACGCATCCGGTCCACGCACATTCACGACAACGACGGGCGACATGACCAGCACCTGTTCCCCGGTGACGGCACTATCGATTGGAAGAAAACGATGCGGTTGCTAGGTACGCGCCAGGAGCAATACCCGCTGCTTCTCG
>JAFAMM010000150.1 GCA_019233375.1 Acidobacteriaceae bacterium | reverse complement strand
GTCCCCGGCGTCCGCATCTCGTTTGAGCTGTGGGCTGTTCTTCTATTTGCGGCCGCAATGTTTCCGGAGGTGATCTTCCTTCCGCAGTTCGCCACCGGCCGCTTGAACACGATCGAAATGCAGGCGGAACAGATGCTGCACGCCCTGCCTTACGGCTCCCGCGTGGTCGTTACCATGGGTCCACCGCCCGGCTCCAGGATTTGGTTCATTGAACACATGGTTGATCGCGCCTGCATCGGCCACTGCTTCATGTACTCGAACTACGAACCCTCCTCGGGCCAGTTCTGGATTCATGCTCGGCCGGGCGGTCGCACCGCCACCAGTTCAGCCCAAGACGCCATGGATATTCAGGTCGGCACCTATCGAGTCAAAGCCGAGGACCTGCCGTTGAAGCAGCTGTACCAGTGCCGTGTCGAGGATATCGGCCAGCTCTGTATGCGCGATCTGCACGCGGGCGAGGTGAATTGCGCGGCCTGTAACCAGCCCTTGTATTGGCTCATGCGAGCCGGTATGAAAGCTCGATAGCGTTCAGTGTTGCCGCAGCCTTACTCCTCACGCAGCAATCAGGTGACACTGCTTTCAAAATGAGGAGGTCAAGGGTCCCTGGAAGAATCTGCGCCCGCGCCGGCATTCACACTCCTAAGGTAATCAGGAGTATAGTGCAACCTGTCCTAAGCTGTCAAGGAGAGATTTGCGACCTCGTCTCAACCATCTGTAATTGGGACTACCGTATAGTGAAAGTTCGGTAGTATGGCTCACAGAATCACCCCGCGCGTCTGCGCCGCCGTTTGCGCTTTCGCGTTTCTTTTTCCGGCCGCCCTCACGGCCGCCGACTCAGGGTCCGCGACAACGTCCGAGAACCCGGAAAACTTTCGCCTCGAAATCACAGGTTCCGCCTGGCTTGTCAACACCAGCGGCACTATCCAGTCGAGTGGAACGCCCATCAATCTGGTAACCGACCTCGGCGCCGCCCAGCAGCAGCCTACGTTTTTCGGCCGCTTTGTTTTCAAACCTAAGCAGAAACAGAGAATCGTCATCGAAGGCTTTCCATTCTCCGTAACCGGTTACAACACCGTTAATCGCTCAATCACGTATCATGGGCAAACCTTCAACGTCAGCCAGACTCTTCAGTCATCCGCCGATCTGGACTATCTCTTTGCCGGTTACCAATACGACGTGCTTAGCGGGCCCATGGGCCACCTCGGCTTCTCCGTTGGGGGCGCATGGGCCAGCGCAAATGGAACCCTTCACGGCGTGGAGACGGGTATTACATCCAGCCGGTCAGAAACAGTCGGACTTCCGCTTGCCGGCGCGGAGTTCCGCATCTTTCCGATTCCGCATCACAGGCTCATCGATATCGAAGGCGGTGTTCGCGGAATGGCCGTCGGCTCCTACGGGCACTATCTGGAAGCATCAGCCAACGGCGGCATTTGTGTCGGTCCCGTCACGATTCTCGCGGGCTATCGCACGGTGAACGCGGATCTGCACAACGCGAGTTCGTCTCCAAGCGGAATCGACGTGCACCTCACCGGACCGGCATTCTCGGCGATGTGGCGCTGGTAGTCTCTCTAGCCGCTGCGATCTGCGAGTGCGCAAGCCGGTTCAGCCGCACCCAGAGTGAATCGGGATCCTGATCGAAAACAATGTTGGCGTTCCCGTCTCTCACGGTCCAGGCTCCGGCCTGGATCTCGGATTGGAGTTGCCCCGGCGCCCAGCCGGCATAGCCAAGGTACAGCCGGAACTTGCCGGAATCCAGCTTTGCCGCTACGGAATTTTCGATGACATCTTTGCTGCCGGTAGCATAGACATCATTCATGATGCGCCGGGAGCCCGCCCTCGCTTCAGATCTGAGAAGCCCCTGCCCGGTCCCGATCTCCACGGGACCACCCATGTAAACCGGGTCGTTTGAAGCGCCCTTGATGGTTGGAAAGATTTTCGAAAGCGGGACATCACTGCGCCGGTTGACTACCACGCCCAGCGTCCCTCCGTCGGGATCGGACGCGACCAGCAAAATGACGGACTGAGTAAAGTTGGGATCCTGCAGCTTTTCGCTCGCAACCAGGATCTTACCTGTCGCGGGCGCGCCGGCTCCGTACTGTGCACGCGTGGGAAGGCAAACGGCAGCGAGGAGAAGAACGAGCGGCGCCCTTCGCATAATTTCAATTATGCAGCCGCTCGCGGGCAGCCGCGCAGCCCACGACGTTTCAGCGGGGCTCTGATGCCCCGACCGTCATCTCTTCCGGAACACCGGCCTCTTTCTTCTTTTTGAGGAACGGCATCATCGCGCGAAGTTCGGCGCCCACGCGCTCGATCCGCTGCTCTTTAGCAGCCTCGCGCATGGCCAGAAACTTCTTCCGGCCTTCGCGATTCTCTTTCAGCCATGTGCGTGCAAACTCGCCCTCTTGGATCTCGCCCAGAATCTTCTTCATCTCGGCGCGTGTCGCATCCGTCACGATCCTCGGTCCGCGCGTGTAATCACCGTATTCTGCAGTATCGGAAACCGAATAGCGCATATAGCTCAGGCCGCCCTCATAGATCAGGTCGACGATCAGCTTCAATTCATGCAGGCACTCGAAATACGCGATCTCGGGCGCGTAACCCGCTTCCGTAAGCGTCTCGAAACCAGCTCGAATCAGCTCGCTGACCCCGCCGCACAAAACTGCCTGCTCGCCGAAGAGATCACTTTCCGTCTCTTCCTTGAAGCTCGTCTCTATGACCCCGGCCTTCAGGCACCCGAGCGCAAACGCGTACGCCAGCGCATTTTCGAGCGCGTGCCCTGACGCGTCCTGCGCAAGCGCCACCAGCGCTGGAACGCCCACTCCCTCCGTGAACAACTCGCGCACACGATGTCCCGGCGCTTTCGGCGCAATCATCGATACGTCGATATCTGCCGGTGGCTTGATCTCATTAAAGTGGATATTGAAACCATGCGCGAACATCAGCGTCTTGCCTTTGCTCATGTGTGGCGCGATCTCCTGCCGGTATACGTCGCCCTGCACGTGGTCCGGCAGCAGAATCATCACGACATCCGCCTGCTTCGCCGCATCCGCCACGCTCGATACCGGCAATCCGGCTGCCTTGGCCTTCGCCGCGCTCTTGCTGCCAGCATGCAGGCCCACCACCACGTTCAGCCCCGAGTCGCGCAGGTTCAACGCGTGCGCGTGCCCCTGACTCCCGTAGCCGATAATCGCTATCGTCTTGTCCTGCAGCCCGGCCAGGTTGCCGTCTTTCTCGTAAAATCGCTTTGCCATAAAAAGGGTCCGCTCTTGCGGGTCGTATCAGTCCGCGCCCTGCAGCTCTAACGCTTCTTCGATCGCCGCGCCGCGCGGCACCGGTGGCGACAATCGCAGTTTCTTATTGTCAAGGGACATGGAGACGATACCCGACCGCGTAATCTCGATCTCGCCGTAGCTCCCCATCACGTCGACGAACTCATCCAGTCTCTCCGGGTCGCCGGTTACTTCGAGCGCGAATCCCTCGAGCGTCGAATCCACCACGCGCGCCTGAAAGATCTCCGCCTCTTTCAACACCGCCGTCCGGTTCTGTTGAGCCGTCCTGACGCGCACCAACACCAGCTCGCGGTTCACCGCCGGACCATCGGTCACGTCAATAGCCTGCAGCACGTTGATCAGCTTGTTCATCTGCTTGATCACCTGTGCGCGCATGATCGGTTCCACGTCCACCGTAATCGTCATGCGCGAGAGTGTAGGATCTAGCGTCCGCGCTACGGTCAGGCTCTCGATGTTGTATCCGCGCTGGCTCAACAGTCCGGTTACGCGCATCAGCGCGCCTGGCTTGTTTTCCATCAGAAGAGAAATGATCTGCTGCATGATGCCGTCCCTATGCCTCTACCGGCTGCGGCGGCCGTAGCACCATCTCATTGATCGCACCCCCGGCCGGAACCATGGGAAACACGTTTTCAAAAGGCGATACCTTCACGTTCAATAGATATGGCCCCGCATCGCCGACGGCTTCTTCCAGCGCCTTCGCCAGTTCCCGGACATCATCTACGGTCCGTCCGGTGAATCCATACGCGCCCGCAAGCTTCTCCACATCCGGGAAGCAGCTCAATTCCACCTGGCTCAACCGGTTGTTATAGAACAATTCCTGCCATTGACGAACCATGCCCAGGTATCCATTGTTCATCACGACAATCTTGATCGGCAGCCCGTAATAGGCAATGGTCGCCAGCTCCGGTATGGACATCTGGAACCCGCCGTCCCCCACCACCGCAAACACCAGCTTGTCCGGCCGTGCAAACTGCGCCCCGATGGCTGCCGGCAAACCAAATCCCATCGACCCGAGCCCGCCCGAATTGATCCACAGCCTCGGTTCATTGAAACGGACCAGCTGTGCCGCCCACATCTGGTGCTGGCCGACATCGCTCGCCACAATCGCGCGCCCGCCCGAAAGCCGGTCGATCTCCGCCATCAAATGCTGCGGCTTGATCTCGGTTTCCGATCTCTCCGCCGTCAGCGGATGCTCTTCTCTCCAATCGCGAATCTGTCTCCACCAAGCCTGCCGCGCCGCTGCGTTCTTCGCCTTCATCTCGCCAGCAAGTGATTGCAGCTCCGCGCTCAGTTTCGGCAGCACCCGCTTTACGTCGCCGACGATCGGTAGGTCCGCCGCGCGATTCTTGCTGATTTCCGCCGGATCCACATCCACGTGTATAACTTTTGCGTGAGGAGCAAAGGCCGCCAGCCGCCCTGTCACCCGATCATCAAAACGGACGCCGAGCGCGATGATCAGGTCGGTGTGCGTCATGCCCATATTCGCCGCGTAGCTACCATGCATACCCGGCATACTGATGAAGTTCTTATGCTCGGCCGGAATCGCGCCCAGGCCCATCAGCGTGCAAACCGCCGGAGCGTCAATCTGCTCCACCAGCGAGACCAGTTCGCGGCTCGCGTTCCCCGCGATCACGCCGCCGCCCGCGTACACAAACGGACGCTCGGCTTCCCAGATCATCTGCGCGGCGCGGCGAATCTGCCCGCCATGCCCTTCGCTGTAGACCTTGTAGCCAGGCAGATGAATCTCGGTCACCGGCGAATAGTGCGCCTGCGCCTGAAAGACATCTTTGGTCACATCCACCAGTACCGGTCCTGGCCGCCCCGTTGCCGCGATGTAAAACGCTTCGTGGATAACCTGCGGTAGATCTGCGATGTTCTTCACCAAGAAATTGTGCTTCGTCGCCGGACGCGTGATACCAAATGTGTCCGCTTCCTGGAACGCATCGCTGCCGATCAGCTTGGTCGAGACCTGCCCCGTCAAAGCCACAATGGGGATCGAATCCATCATCGCGTCCACCAGCCCGGTCACCAGGTTCGTCGCACCCGGACCTGAGGTTGCACAGCACACCCCAACCTTCCCCGTGGCCCGCGCATAACCCTGTGCCGCAAACGCCGCGTTCTCTTCGTGACGCACCAGAACGTGCTTGATCGTGTGATCGTAAAGCGCGTCATAAAGCGGCAACGTCACGCCCCCCGGATACCCGAAAATGCACTCGACGTTCTCGCGCGCCAGACAATTCAGCAGAATCTTGGCGCCGGAAAGCAGATTAGACGACATGGTTCAAACCATTCCTCAAGACTAACGTTGCATGCGAATGAAAAGGGCCACCTGGCCGGTTCGGTATCCCGCCAGGTGGCCCCGAATTCAAATCCGTGAGGCTCCTCAGGCGGCGCAGTATGCGACTACACTAAGAAGCACAACGACGCTGGAAAGCCGTTTCATATCACGAATCAGATCCGCCGTCCAGCCTGGTCAGGCTTTGTCCGGCGCTCTATGCAACCACGGTATCCTAGAAGTCGTTTTTATGCAAGTGAATGAAAGTATAAAATGCGCTGATGTAACACGCGGCACATTACAGCTCTGCAAACGAGTTCCAATGTCCCAAACCGGCTTTGCTTGCTACGAGTTGTCGAGATCTTCGGCCACGACGGGCAGTCCCGGTTGCATCTGAGCGCGCGATCGCACTCCATAACGCGCTCGCGCTTGGAACAGCTTCTCCACTTCACCCCTGGGCAGCAGCCGTCCGCCGCCAAGCAGTTCCGCGACGAGTGTGATCCTTGCGAAATGCTCCACTGTTTCCATGCGGAAAAACGCCTGCCACACGTCTTCACCGTATGCCGTGCATCCGTGATTCTCGAGGAGCATCGCGTCAAAGCAATCTACATACGGAAGCATGCCGTCGCTGAGGGCGGAGGTGCCAGGCAAACCATAACGCGCCAGCGGCACCGCGCCGAGCTGGACAACCACCTCCGGTAGAAGCGCCTGATCCAGCGCCCGCCCCGCGGCTGCAAAGCCAGTGGCTACCGGCGGATGCGCATGCACCACTGCCCGCACATCCTGCCGTCGCGCGTAGATGTTCATGTGCATCAGAATCTCGCTGGTCGGTTCGCGTACGCCCTGTGTCTTCTGCCCGCGCATATCGCACAGGATCAGATCATCCGCCGTCACGTGTCCCTTACACACTGCCGTGGGTGTGCATAGAATACGATCCTGCTCCAGCCGGATACTTACGTTCCCGTCGTTAGCTGCCGCCCAGCCCTTCTCGTAAATCGAGTGGCAGATGCGAACCAAGTCTTCGCGCAAATCCTGCTCGGTCTTGGTCATGCGAATTCCGATTCTAGCAAGGGGAAGTCCCTATGGCCGTTACAATGAGACGGTGGAAAAACGCCGCATGTGCCCCAATTGCCGGGCATTTATTACCATCAAGGACCGTGTGTGCCCTTACTGCGGCGTTCAACTCGGCCCCCGCGCCATCGATTCGCGCGCCGGCCAGTTCGCCGCCTCCTTTCTGCCCAGTGCGAACGTAACGAGCACACTCGTCGTCGTTATCAATGTCGCTCTTTTTCTCGCCGAAATTTTGGTCAGCCGTCGTTTCTCGAACTCATGGGATGTCAACGGCTCCGTCGCGGTCGCCTTCGGCGCGAAATACGCCCCCTTCATCTATGCGGGCCAGTGGTGGCGGCTCATTACAGCGGGCTTTCTGCACGGTGGATTCTGGCACATCATCATGAACTGCTGGGCGCTTTTTGTCCTGGTCACTGAGGTGGAGCAATTCTACGGCACTAGCCGTGTTCTCTTCGTCTACGTGTTTTCTACATTCACGGGCTTTTTGGCCAGTACGCTCTGGTCACCGCGCAGCCTGTCACTCGGCGCTTCGGCCGCCTGCTTCGGATACTTCGGCATCATGCTTGCCATGGGACTGCGGAATCGCGCCGATCCCCTCACACAAGCCGTGCGCGCTCACTACGGACAGTGGCTGATCCTCGGCCTGCTCATGAGCCTCATTCCGGGTGTCGACATGGCCGCCCATGTGGGCGGGTTCATCGGCGGCTTCCTGGTCGGCGTAATGGGTGGCCTTCCGGGGCTGCCGGGTACGCCCCGCGAAAGGTTTTGGCGCGTTCTGGCCGGCGTCGCCGTGGCCATCACGCTTTACGCCTTTTTCCTGGATTCCCTCTCGTTCCACAACCTGCTGCGCGGCGGCTGATTTCCCAGCCGGAAACGGGCTCTAAACAGAGGCACTGGCCCTCGGTGCTCTCATCCTGCTAGAGTGCTCTTTTGCGTTCGAATCGTGTCTGAGTTGCTCCTGCTTCGGGGGGCAAAGCAGTTGCTGACGCTTCGCGGGCCGTGTTGTGCCCGCCGCGGAAGCGCCCTTCGTGACTTGTCCGTAATCGAGGACGGCTCCGTCCTCATTCGCGATGGCCGCATCGTCATGGTCGGACCCACTCGCCGCCTGGGAAATTTAAAGGAGGTTCGCGGCGCAGCCGAGATCTCGGTCGAGGACATGGTGGTCATGCCCGGCCTTGTCGATCCCGGCATTCGCCTGAGCCTCTTGCCGGAGGAAAACGGCCATCGGCCGCTTCTTAAGCCAAAACAAATCGCCGAGCTTTCGTTTGATTGCAACCGGCTGCTTCGCTCCTGTCTTGAGCACGGTACTCTCACTGCACAACTCACGGCTCATGCCGGTACCGGAGCCCTCCGTTCAGATGTGATGCTTCTGCGCCGGCTCGCCGGGGTGAAGTTGCCGCCTGTGCGTGTTACACATGCCTGGCGCATCGATCCAAGCACGGCGTCTCGCGAACCCGAGTACGACTTTCGCCGCGCTTTCCAATCCCTGCGTAAGGCGGGCGCCGTGCGCGCGGTCGAGATTGAGCCCGCGGGTGACGCCAGCCCTTCGCCCATCGGCCCTATCTCGGCCATCGCCGCCGAGGCTGGCCTCGCCATCAATTCCAAATTCATGGCCGACCTGCCCCCGATAGCCACGCCGCGCAACGTTTTCGTCTCCTCTGATCTTGCACAGCAGAAATGTGCCGCGCTCGGTGCATCCCCGTGTACGGCCGTTTTCTCACCCATCCGCGACCTTCTCGAGGGCCGCTCCGGCATCGCCGCCCGTCATGTCGCAGACCACGGAGGAGCCGTCGCTCTCTGTACCGGCTATGACCCGTGGTACTCGCCGAATTTCAGCATGCAGCTCGCTCTTTCCCTTGCCGTCCTTCGACTCGGCCTCACCCCGGAAGAAGCGCTCACGGCCGCTACGATTAATGCTGCCTGCGCGATCGGCGAGGAAAACTCGGTGGGCACTCTTGAGAGCGGCAAGTACGCGGATCTTCTCGTCATGAACGTGAGTGATTACCGCGATATCCCTTCTCACCTCGGCATCAACAAAGTACTCTGGGCTATGCGCGGCGGCAAACTTGTTGTCGACAATCGGACCGCGTCGAAAGTGAGATCTAGTTGAGCTCGCGATTGGTCGAATGCGTTCCGAACTTCTCTGAAGGACGCAACCTCGAAACCGTCGACGCGCTCGTGGCCGCCATCGCCAGCGTGCCAGGATCCAGAATCCTGCATCGCACCAGTGACCCGGACCACAACCGCAGCGTCGTTACCTTTGCCGGTGAGAGTGAAGCCGTTCTCAAATCTGCCATACTCGCCGCGGATGCCGCTGTTCGGCTCATTGACCTGAACCGTCACCGCGGAGTTCATCCCCGCCTGGGTGCTCTCGACGTGCTGCCGTTCGTCCCCCTCGCCGGCACGAGCATGGACGATTGCGTCGCACTCGCCCGCCATGCCGGGGCCCGTATATGGGAGGAACTGCACATCCCGGTCTATTTTTATGAGGCGGCAGCTCTCCGTCCCGACCGCGTGCGGCTCGAAGACGTGCGGCGTGGCCAGTTTGAAGGGCTGCGCCAAGCCGCGTTTTTCGATGAAAGCAGAGCGCCGGATATTGGCGGTCCCGGCCTGCATCCCACTGCCGGAGCCGTCATCGTGGGTGCTCGTAAGTTTTTGATCGCGTACAACATCAATCTACAAACAACAGACCTCGAGATTGCCAAAACAATTGCCCGCGACATTCGCGAGAGCAGCGGTGGCCTGCCGGCCGTCAAAGCTCTGGGGCTGCCGCTCCAGTTGCGCGGCCTGGTCCAGGTCTCGATGAACCTTACCGACTTCGAGCAGACGCCTCCACACGTTGTATATGCGGAAGTCAGCCGCCGGGCCGCGGCCTTCGGCGTAGAAATCGAAGCAAGCGAGCTGATCGGTCTTATGCCGCGCAAGGCGGTCGAGATGGCGTTCGCCGAACTCATGAAACTTCGCCAATTCGGTTCCGCGCGCATCATCGAAAACGTCCTCGAATCCGCTCTGCCCGATTCCGCCTGACGCTTACCTCCGCTCTTCCAGCCAAACCTGCGCGCCCTCTTCAATCTCGCCGCCGCGCACAACCGAGCAGTCAAGCGCCATCGTGCCCCCAAGCTCTTTCACAATCTTCCTTAAAATATTTGCGTCCTGCTTGAGACTGTCCGGATCGTAAGTCGTCATCACACAGCGGCCGCGGAGCTGCGCGGCATGGATCACAACATCGCCAATGTGCAGGTAGTGATTTGGCCATTGACGTTCTGCGAGTCCATTCACGCCCCCCACAATAATGTTCGGACGCAGCCGCCGCCCATCGAACCTCATATGCTGAATGGCGCCGTCGGTCGCCACAAGCAGCGGCAGGACGTCGAAAAAACCGCTTCCGTCCGGGCGAAAGATTTCAGCATCCGGACCGGCCGCTCCTTTCACAAGCGCGAGAGCCTCGGGCGAGTTCCATGCCTGTCCGTCTATGAGCGGATCTTGTTCAGGGTCCAAGGTCCCCTTCAGCCCAAGCAGTTTATAGTCTTTGCGAGCGGTCACCAGCCTGCCTCCGCGTGCAACCACGACCCTTCGATCGCCTTCGATCCCGCCAACGCCAATCATTGCCTTCCTGAGGCGTTCGCCTGCCATCGATTTGACCGGGTAACGCCATATTTCCTGGATGTACATGCGGCTCGCCTGCCGCTGAGATGCGGCTAACCCATAAAATGATGCGTCACTGGTGTGATATTTCTGGCAGAGCGGCTCCCCGGAGTTGCGATCGAAATGACACAGGCACCGGCTCGCGAGCAAGAAAGCACTCCGGCGTGGTGCAGCATGAATCTATGCGGAAACCGAGCGAAATTGGCGGCTTATGCCCAACGCCCACATGAGAAGGGCCGTTCCACGCACCAGCAAAGTTTCTAGAATGCGCCTAGATGATCATGCTCCGCCGTACCATGAATTATGGCAATCCAGCTGACTGTGAACGGCCGAAGCACCAGCGTCGAGGTGCCCGCAGATACTCCGCTGCTTTGGGTACTCCGCGACGTTCTCAATCTCTACGGAACGAAATACGGCTGCGGCATTGGTCAGTGCGGCGCATGCACCGTGCACATGGGCGGAAAAGCGATCCGCTCCTGCATGACACCCGTTTCCGCCGCGGCCTCCGCCCCCATCGCCACTATTGAAGGACTGTCGCCCAGGCTGGCTCAACCGCTGCAAGCGGCCTGGGTCGACGTTGATGTCCCACAGTGCGGTTACTGCCAGGTTGGTCAGATCATGTCGGCTGCTGCATTGCTGTCCACGCATCCAAAGCCCACGGACCAGGATATTGATGAAGCCATGAGCGGCAATCTTTGCCGCTGCGGAACGTACGTAAGGATCAGGCAGGCAATTCACCGGGCTGCTGCCGCTCACCAGAAGGGAGTCGCATAGGCCATGTTGACCCGCCGCTCGTTCCTGCACGTGACCGCACTCGCCGGCGGAGGCATGCTCATCGGCGTTTCCGTCGAGCCGTTTGCTTCCGCGCAGCAACAGCCCAATCAGACGCCTCTTGACCCGAACAACTTCATAAAAATCGGGGCGGATGGCTCCATCACTTTGATCTCGAGAAATCCCGAGATCGGGCAAGGCATCAAGAACATGCTTCCGATGCTGATAGCCGAAGAACTTGATGTGGATTGGAAGCAGGTCAAAGTCGAGCAGGCTGATTATGATCCAAAGTACGGCCTGCAGAGCACTGGCGGCAGTCGCGCCGCGTCGAACAACTTCATCCCGATGCAGCAAGTGGGCGCCGCGGGCCGTCAGATGTTAATCGCGGCTGCGGCGAAAAAGTGGGGTGTGCCCGAATCCGAATGCTTCGCCTCGAACGGCCGTGTCTATCATCGGCCGACGGACCGCTCTCTCGGTTACGGTGAACTCGCCGCGACGGCCGCGACCCTTCCCGCCCCGGACCTCAGCTCCATCAAGCTAAAGCCTGCTGCCGAGTACAAAATCATCGGGCAGTCCACTTCGGGTGTCGATGTTCCCGATATCGTTTCGGGCAAGCCGATCTACAGTATCGATTTCAAGCTGCCCGGAATGCTTTATGCCGTGTATCAGAAGTGCCCCGTTTACGGCGGCAAAGCGGTGAGCGCGAACCTCGATGAGATCCGGCAGATGCCGGGTGTAAAAGATGCGTTCATTGTCGATCACTCGATCGATGTCGGTCCGGTGATGAAGAGCGACCCTGGGCTCGAGCCGGGCATTGCGATTGTGGCCGAGACCTGGTGGCAGGCTCAGACCGCCCGCAAGAAACTCAACGTCAAATGGGACGAGGGCGAAGCCGCGCAGCAAAGCACTCAGGAGTTTGCGGAGCGTGCGACGCAGCTTTCCCAACAGCAGCCGCAACGAACACTCAAGAACGACGGCGATGTCGACAAGGCACTCAGTAGTGCAACGAAAACGCTTGAAGCGGCGTACTCATATCCGTTCATTTCGCACGCGGCGCTAGAGCCCCGCAGCTGCACCGCGCGTTATGAGAACGGCAAACTCGAAGTCTGGAGCAATACACAGCAGCCGGCACGCGGGCGTCAACTGGCCTCTAAGATACTCGATATCCCGGAAGACAACATTACGATTCACCTGCTGCGAGCAGGCGGATCTTTCGGGCGCGGCCTGACGAACGACTATATGTGCGAAGTCGGGTACATCGCGAAAAAGATCGGAACGCCGGTAAAGCTGCTCTGGTCGCGCGAAGACGACATGACGCACGATTACTACCGTCCGGGCGGATTTCATTTTCTGAAGGGCGGCGTGGATGCATCCGGAAAAATCGTTGCCTGGCGCAATCACTTCGTCAGCTATGGCGATGGCGAAACGTTCGCTCCCTCGGCGAGTATCGCTCCCACAGAGTTCCCGTCAGGCTTCGTGCCGAACTTCGCGATGTTTTCGTCCGTGATGCCGTTGCGGTTGAAGACGGGCGCGCTCCGTGCGCCCGGCGCGAACTCGCAGTGTTTCGTCATGCAGTCCTTTATCGACGAATTGGCGCATGCGGCCGGCAAAGACCCGGTAGAGTTCCGCTTGGAGTTACTCGCGCAGTCCGGTAAGAATCTCGTTCAAGCTGCGGCGAAACCGAAGGTCGAGAATGAACCGGCCAATACCCGGCGAGGCGCTGAGCCGCAGGCATACAACGCAGCGCGTATGCGCGGCGTGCTCGAAATGGTAGCCGAGAAGTCTGGCTGGGGTAAGCGCAGCCTGCCGAAAGGAACAGCCATGGGCGTTTCTTTCCATTACAGTTTCCAGGGTTACTTCGCCCATGTGGCAGAAGTGGCGGTAAACAACAAAGCCGTGAAGGTGAATAAGGTCTGGGTCTGCGGCGATATCGGAAGTCAGGTGATCAACCCCAGCGGTGCCTTGAATCAGGTGCAAGGGGCCATCATGGACGGCTTAAGCGAGCTGATGTACCAGCAGATTACGCTCGAACAAGGTCGCGTGGTCCAGCAGAACTTTAATCAGCACGAGCTGCTTCGGATCCGAAACGCGCCCCAGGTCGAAGTGCATTTTCTGAAGACGGAGTATCCGCCGACCGGGCTCGGCGAACCGGCGCTTCCGCCGCTGCTGCCGGCGGTGTGCAACGCGATCTTCGCCGCGACCGGCGACAGAATTCGCGCATTACCGCTCGTAAACAGCGGATACAAGTACGCCTGATCAGCTCATCGAGGAGCCTTCGGCCGCAGCGGACTTAACACGCTTGCAGTTTTCGGGCGCTCGCGTCAGGAAGCTACATCACGCCAGGGCATTAGACCCTGCGCAGTTTGCTAACGCGGCCGACCTCAACCCACTCGACAACGAAGATATTGCCGTCGTGATCGAAGCAGGCGCCATGCGGGCAGACGAATTTACCCGGCTGGAACGCACTGCGATCCAGCGTGCGTATTTTCTCCCAATTGTGTGCCGCGGAGTCGTCGCCCAAATGTTCGATCACTTTGTTGTTTTTGTCGAGCAGCGTGACGCGCGCGCCGAGATCGGGAACAACGGTTTCGCCTGTCTTATAAAAATCGAAGTAGCAGGGCAGGTTGGTGCCGTCGAGAAATGCAATGTGCTCGCCCGACAACGTGAACGTCTGGATCCGGTGATTGCCGCGGTCGGCGATCATGAGAATGGGCGTGTCGCCGCGGTCATCCAGGATGATGCCGTGCGGGCAGTTGAGCTGCCCGGCTTCCGAGCCTAAACCGCCGAACGTGCGCAGGTATTTTCCATCTTTGTTGTACACATTGATGTAACTCGAGCCATAGCCATCCCCGACATAGATATCTCCGTTTGGCGCAATCGCGAGATTCGTCGGACTATATTTCTTGTTGCCGGCGTACGCTTCCGATTCTTTCGGGTAGCCGAGCGTGAACACTTCTTCGCCGTCCAGCGTCGTCTTAACAACCAGGCCGCGCTTCGTGTCGCAGAGATATAAAAACTCGGTACTGCCTTCTTTGCGGATGTGCAGCCCGTGCGCGCCGCCTTTGAACTCCTTGCCCCAGCTCTTGACGAATTTGCCGTTTTCGTCGAAGATCACCATGGTGTCGCTGCTCTCGCTCGCGGCGTTCACGGTGTGGTGGATGTAAATCCGGCCCTGTGAATCCTGGCACACGCCGTGTGTGTTGCCGTATTTGATTTGCGGAGGAAGGTCTCCCCAATCATGCGTAACTTCGTACGTGTAAGGGCCGGAGCCGAGCACCGGTTTGGTAGACCCTGACTTATTCATCGCGCCAAGAATCAAAGGAGCGCCGCCTCCCACCGCATAGAGAAATGACCGCCGCGTTTGCATTTATGCCAGCACCTTCTGGTTTACACTACCAGCCACATCCGTCAAACGGAAGTGCCTCCCCTGGAACTTATAGGTCAGCTTCGTATGATCGATGCCGAGGCAATGGAGCACTGTTGCCTGGACGTCGTGGATCGGGACCGGGTCAGAGATGGTGTTGTAAGAGAAATCGTCTGTTTCGCCGAGCACGACCCCGCGTTTGATGCCGCCTCCCGCGAACCACATCGTGAAACAGCGCGGATGGTGATCGCGCCCGTAATTGTCCTTCGTGAGATGGCCTTGGCAATAGACCGTGCGGCCGAACTCGCCGCCCCAGATGACCAACGTATCCTCGAGCAATCCGCGCTGCTTCAGGTCCGTAATGAGCGCGGCCGAGGCCTGATCCGTTCCGCCGCATTGCAGCGCCAGATCGCGCGGCAAATCATTATGCTGATCCCAGCCGCGATGATATAGCTGGATGAAGCGGACGCCACGCTCTGCCAGCCGGCGCGCCATCAGGCAATTCGCCGCATAAGTGCCCGGCTTCTTAGAATCCGGACCATACAGCTCGAATGTGCCGGCAGGCTCTTTCGAAAGGTCCGTCAACTCGGGAACCGAAGACTGCATGCGATACGCCATTTCATACTGCGAGATGCGGGTGGCGACCTCGGGATCGCCGTAGTTCTGTTCCGTAATGTGATTCAATTCAGCGACCGCGTCGAGCATGGAGCGGCGCGTCTCGCCATCGATGCCTTCCGGATTTGCCAAAAACAGGACGGGATCGCCGGAGGCGCGGAACCGCACGCCTTGGTATTTCGAAGGAAGAAAGCCGCTCGACCAAAGGCGGGTGAATAACGGCTGATCGCGATTCAGCGCGTTCGCCTGTGAGATGAGAACGACAAACGCGGGGAGATTCTGGTTCTCGCTGCCAAGCCCGTACGTCACCCAGGAACCCATGCTGGGCCGCCCGGGCTGCATGAACCCCGTTTGGATAAACGTGATGGCCGGATCGTGGTTGATCGCGTCGGTATTGACAGTTTTGACGATCGCAATATCATCGACGATCTTCGCCGTGTGCGGCAACAGTTCGCTGATCCAGAGGCCCTGCTCGCCCGCTCGATTGAATTTGAAAATCGACGGAGCAACAGGCAATGAATTCTGACCCGAAGTCATCCCCGTGATGCGCTGGCCCTGACGTACGGAATCGGGTAATTCGGTTCCCGCGAGCGCGACTAATTTCGGCTTGTAGTCGAATAGATCAATCTGGGAGGGCGCGCCGGATTGGTGCAGGTAGATGACGCGCTTTGCTTTCGGCGCGAAGTTCGGCATGTCCGCCAGGCCGCCGAATTTCGCCGCGCTCTCGACAGCCGGCTCGGCGGCGAATAATTGAGGGCGTAGCAGCGACGCCAGCGCCATCACCCCGATGCCCTTGCTGGTCCGGCTGAAAAGCTGCCGCCGGGTTAGTGTTAGTTCTCGTTCGCGAATCGGATCCATCGTCGCTCAATTATTCGTGATGGTTTCGTCCATGTTCAAAATAGTGCTGGTCACCAGCGTCCAGGCCGCCAACTGAGCGGGATCATACTTTGGATTGCGCGTCGATTCGCCTACCGCCAACAGCTTTTCAGCCGCTGCCCGGTTCGAGTCATAGTGAACCATTTCCTTTTTGTAGACGCCGTCCAGGATAGAAAATTCTTTCGACGACGGATCGCGATCGGTTGCAAGGCGGAATGCATAGCGGATGCGATCCGCCTCCGTCGGGCCGGCTTCTTTCAAATCACGTTCCGCGAATGCGCGCGACGCTTCAACGTAGGTCGGGTCGTTCATGAGCACGAGCGCCTGCAGTGGGGTATTCGTGACGCCGCGGCGAGCGGTACATTTTTCGCGATCGGGCGCATCGAAGGTGTTCAAGGACGGGTACGGAACCGTTCGCTTCCAGAAGGTATACATGCTGCGGCGATACAGATCCGCGCCGTGACTCTGGACGTATCTCTGGGCCGAGAAATCGCCGCCAAACGCCATTTCCTCCCAGAGCCCCGCAGGCTGGTACGGGAAAACACTGGGACCGCCGATCTCCTCGTTGATCAGGCCGCTGACGGCGAGCGCGTTGTCGCGGACCATTTCTGCCGGCAGGCGGAAACGCGGCCCGCGCGCCAGCAACTGATTTTCCGGATCTCTTTCGATCAGCTCCGGAGTAACTTTCGATGCCTGGCGGTAGGTGGCCGAGGTGACGATCAGGCGCTGCATGGCCTTGACATCCCAATTCGTCCGGATGAACTCCGTCGCGAGCCAATCTAGCAGTTGTTGATTGCTGGGCGGATCGCCTTGTGAGCCGAAATCCTCACTCGTTTTGACAATGCCGATATCGAAATACATCTGCCAAAAGTGATTCACGGCTACGCGTGCCGTAAGCGGATTGCCGGCATCAACCAGCCATTTCGCGAGCGTCAGGCGGTTGCGCGGCGCGCCTTTCGGCAGGGGCGGGAGCACGGCAGGCGTGTTCGGCTCTGCTTTCTCGCCTTTATTGCGGTAGTCGCCGCGAGCCAGAACGAATGTATCGCGCGGCTTCTCCATCTCGCCCATGACCATCGTGGACGGTATCTCGCGATTGAGCTGATCCAGCCCGCGCTGCAGGGTCGCCTGATCCTTGCCGAGCTGCTGCTCGGCCGGATCCCCAACATTTTTCAGAAAGTAAGCGCGCAGCCATTTCTTCTGATCCTTCGTCCGGTGATCAGCTGGGATCTCGAGCACCGTATGAATAGGTTCCAGCAGTCCGAGCTGGTACGCATCGCCCGCAAAAAGGCGGCGGTCGTAAAAACGGAGATCTGCGATTTGCCCCTTGAACGGTGTGCCCCACTCTTTGTTGCCGATCTGCAACTCGCCTTTCTCGAAAAAAGCCGGCGTCATCTTGTCGAGCACGGTCGTCATCTCGACGCCGCGCCCGTCGATATAGACCTGGATGCCTTTGGCCCGCCCGGAACCGTCGTAGGAAACGATCACATGATTCCATGCATTCGCATGACCGTGTTCGCTCGCCGAATCCAATTCGTTCAACGTGACGCCCTCTTTCGACTTCACCTCGATTCCAGAATTCGGGCCGTTCGACTGCAGCCGCACAATGACATTGCAGTTCTCTTTATTGCAGTAATCGAGCGCGATCTCGTAACCAGGTCCTTCCTTGGGCGATTTTTCATAGCGCTGCAAGATGGCCATGCCGGACGGACCGTCGGCTTTCACCCACATCGCGATGCTGAACGGTTTATTCGGCGCGATGGCCCCTGCATCTCCAAACGAAACTTGCGGCTCCTCATCGAAATCCGCGGCACGGCGCACTGTGCCATCGACAAAAGGGACTTTGCCGTTGACGATCGTCGCCGTCGATAAAGAATCGGCAAACGTGTACTGAGCCGTCAAACCCGAAGTGACCTGCGCAACGGGAACGGCCCGCTGGCTTGCCTCCCAGGCTGCTTCGGCGGCATCAATTTCAGCATCTTTGTCTTTAATCG
>JAFAMM010000324.1 GCA_019233375.1 Acidobacteriaceae bacterium | reverse complement strand
AGTGGCGCCAAACTGCTGAACGAACCGCGCCGCGGCGCGGGAGGACACATCTATGTCTTCGTGCATCCTTCTTCTACGGGCGGTGTACTTTTGGAGCTGATACAGAAATAGAGGGGAGCGGCAACTTCAGTTGGAGAGGCAAGCAGAGATCGGCATTATCGGCGGAAGCGGTCTATACCACATGCCCGGGTTTGAGGCGCACGAGGAGCTGCGTCTCGAAACGCCGTTCGGCAATCCTTCGGATGCTTACATCACCGGTACGCTCGCGGGCAGGGAAGTCGCCTTCCTTTCGCGGCATGCGCGCGGTCATCGCTTCTCGCCCTCGGACATCAATTACCGCGCCAATATCTATGGCATGAAGATGCTCGGCATTGAGAGAATTTTGTCTCTCAGCGCCGTCGGCTCCATGAAACAAGAGCATGCGCCGCTCGATTTCGTCATTCCGGATCAGTTCTTTGACCGCACAAAGGCTCGTGCCGCCACGTTTTTTGACGATGGCGTAGTGGCCCACATCAGCTTCGCCGATCCCGTCTGCCCGCAGATGGCCCGTGTGGCGCACGAAGGAGCGCTGCAAGCCGGTATCAACAGTAAACTGGGGGGTACGTACCTGTGCATGGAAGGCCCGGCTTTTTCGACGCGCGCCGAATCCAACATCTACCGAAGCTGGGGTATGGACGTCATCGGCATGACGAACCTGACCGAAGCCAAGCTGGCGCGTGAAGCCGAGATCTGCTACGCGACGATCGCGATGGTGACTGATTATGATTGCTGGCACGAAGAGCATGACGCGGTTACTGTGGAACAGATCATCAGCGTGCTGAATAAAAACAGTGAAAATGCCTGTAAGCTTGTTCAACAGGTAGTGCGCACGCTTGATGGAGCGAGAACGTGCAGATGCGGCTCGGCGCTGAAACACGCGATCATCACGGATCGTGCTTCAATTCCGGCGGAAGCAAAGAGGAAATTGGGACTACTGATTGGCAAGTATACCGGCGAGTGAGATCGCGCACGAAATCCTCGATGCCTGCCTAAGGGACGGAACCTGGCCGCGCCGCGCTCTCGACGACCTGATCGAGCGCGCCCTGGATGAGGAAGATCCATTCGTTGCCGCGGCGGCAACGCGCGCGCTGTTCGGTATTGTGATCGAGAGGCTCGCGGACCTGTTCGAGCCTTCACTCTGCGACGTGTACGCGCGCTTGTTTTCGCATGTGATCGCGCGAGCGCTGCCTGAGTATGATCGCGATGACCTGTTGCTGCGCTATAGCCGCATTCGCCAGGTCCGGCCCTTTCCGGGCGGAGAAGTGGCTCGCGTGTTCGTGCTTTCACGCATAACACTGGGAGCCGACATAGCGGTCACAAGCGTTGTGTTGGCCGCGGCTAAAGAGCGTTTTCCAGATGCGGAAATATGCCTGGTTGCACCCACAAAGAATGCGGAACTGTTTGTCGCCGATCCGCGCATCGCTCCGATTGCGGTCATTTATGGCCGCTCGAGTCTGCTGCGCGAGCGCCTGCTAGCCGCTGCCGAGCTGCAGGTCGCGGTGGATGAAACTGGCTGCATCGTCATTGACCCGGACTCGCGTCTGACGCAGCTCGGTCTGATTCCGATTTGTGATGACGCTCGGTACTTTTTCTTCGAGAGCAGGGCCTTTGGCGGCAGTCTTGATGCATCTCTACCGGAACTGACCGCGGAATGGCTCACCGAAGTCTTCGACGTAGATACTCAGAAACCCTACTTGGCGCCCGCGCCGGAAGAGAAAATCGCGGATTTCACGGTCAGTTTCGGCGTCGGTGAAAACGCCAACAAGCGAATCGAGGGAGACTTCGAGTACCGGGTGCTCTCAGCGCTTCTGCAATATAACAGGCCGGTGCTGCTCGACCGGGGCGCGGGCGGGGAAGAAGGCCAACGCATAGACGCACTGGTCAAGCGGCTCGGGAACCCGCCCCATTTGCACGTTCATAACGGCAGCTATGCCGCGTTCGCGAGCCACATCGCGCAAAGCCGGCTGTATCTGGGTTACGACTCGGCGGGCCAGCACGTTGCCGCCGCTGCCGGGGTGCCCCTGATCTCGATTTTCGCCGGCTATGCATGCGAACGCATGCTCGCACGCTGGAGCCCGCGCGCGCCGAATGCTCGCGTGATTGCAATCGGAGAAAACAACGGATGCGCGGCATTAGAACGCACCCTGGCGGCTATTGGGGAGGCGGCGGCGGTGCGCTAGGGAGCGCCCAGGGATTCGAATCAGCAGCTTTGGCCTTCTGAGTCGCCGCTTGTGAAGGCTGCGCTGCGGTCGCCGGCTGTTCGTCGATCTTGCTTGAATCAAGCGGAGGCGGAGTGGCCTGCGATTTGAGGTGATCCAAGTCATACGTGATCACACTCTCGGTCCCGAACTTGCGGTAATCGCGGAACTCCACTTCGTTCTTTGACGTTTGGCGTCCGGCACTCATCAGCAATAAGGCGCGCATGGGAACTACGTACTGCTGACCGCTGATATCGACGAGATCGTAGTCAAGAATCTCGGTGGCCTGCTGAACCGGGAAGCCGCGCGGTATGTCCACGGCGATGAATTTGATACGGTCAATCTCGCCGGTGTTCGGATCGGCGTAGACCAAACCCTTGTAGGCAGTCACAATGCGCTGATCGTCTGCTCCCTCGCCGCCATAGCTGATCGTATAGCTCGAGTGCCCGCTGTCGATGAAGTAATTGAAAACGGCCATACGCCTGCCGCGAAGTGTTCCCCAGTGATCCCAGCCGAAATCGGCCTGGCTCTTAGGCTCGAAGATACTGCGCATGAGACCCGCGAATTCGCCGGTGGAGCGCGCCCCGCCGCCACCGACCCCGCCCATGTCGGTGTCAACAAACTTGCCGTTGACTGAGTAGACGCGATATTTCTCTTGGCCTTCGTTGTAGCTGACCCGCGCGAAAATGGTGCCGATGCTCCGATAGCTCTGGCCCGCGTTCGGATCCACGTAGCGCCGGTCTACGCGCACACAGATGTAGTTCGGCAGGTTCTGCTCGTAGGACAGCGCGTACTGCCGCATGAGTCCGAGTATCTCCTGCTGCTTCACCGAATCTGGCGGCGGAATCGGCGCAGCCGCTGCGCTCAGAGTGGCGGTAGCTGGCGCGGTTGAGAGAGAGTTGTCAGGCACTGTTGCAGGCGAGTAGGTTGCATCATGGGCAGGCGATTTCAGGCTGGCTGTCCGATCGCGGAGTTCCTGTAGCGCCTGAACCGTTCTGGGTTGCGCACCTTGTGCTTCCAGGTCAGTAATGGTCTTCTGGTCTAGCTTTTCCGTCAATTGAACAGATTTGATATAAGCCGCAATCTTCTTATCGCTGTCATGACCCAGGGCCAGTTCGGAGCGAATGAAATCAACTAGTTGTGCGACATTCATCTGGGTCTGATCCTGAGCCTGGAGCGCGAACGCCAGGCATAACAGAAACAGGCACACACGAAACTTCATATTCAACATGATGACGTACAACTACGGGCCGAAGTTGCTGACGGCGGAGCGCCGGGACTCACAGCTTGTCCTCTTTGCCCAGCTCGACATAGATATTGCCTATGGGAAAACCCATTTGCAGACGGAACTGGACGGGAATGCGTTCAGCATCATCGGTCATCCAGAGGAACAGCCGGCCTTTCCGCTTATAAAGAACATTATCGAACACGAACGCCTCGTAACGAATCGTCGAGTAGGCCTTGCCGGCCACCGAGAGGTTTTCCCGGGCCTGTGAGTCTACCCGGATGTAGGCAACTTTCTTTCCGTCAGTGACCGGCAGCGTTACGGTCCTTCCAGGGGGTAAGTTCAAAAGCCGCAGGGCGACCAGCGCACCCGTGATTTCGTACGTGCACGGCGGAATGTCGAGCTGCTTCTTCTCCGTGGTATTGCTAACGTAGTTCCGCTCGTCCAGCAGCACCTTGCGACGGGCGGTATCGAATGTCAGACGCGATATGGAGTGCTTCTTTCCTTCCTGTGCGTCCAACACGGCGCTCTCGCCGCAGAACTTGTTGTTCGTTGTGACCTTGTAAGTATCAAGAACGCGGTACAGCCGCGAAACGAGGCCGGAGCTTGCGAGATCGAGATTGAGGTTCCAGCCGTCAGGATTGGATTGTTTCAGCACGACTGTTGCGTCCCCGGCGGTCAGCATCCGCCATGTGACTTCATACGTGAGTTTCGCAGGGTAGGGGAATTTCAATTCCGTTTGCGGCTGTTGAACCCCAACTTGCTCAGGGCTGCTTTGCTGAGCGGCAACGAATGAGATGGTGGAGAGCAGCAGGAAAGCAGAGGTCAGGCGCTTGCTGAAAAGGAAATGCTTCATTCAATCTGGAAATATCTAGCGCCATAACCTTGCCCCGGGCGAGCAAGATTTCTTGCACTGACATAAGTTTCTCACGTGATCGGTTGCGAAAAGGTTGCAGCTCGTTAATCGAGCTCAGTTTGGTCGAGGTCGTTGTCCACTTGCTGGAATAGCGTCTCAAGACCGATGGTTGTGTCGGCGGCAATCAGAGTTCCGGACGGAGGTATCCAGATAGGGTCTGTTCCGGATTCCGACGATAAAGTCCATGCAGTACGTTTTTCGGGATCAATGATCCAAACGCATTGAGATCCCCAGGAAATGTAAGTCTTTGCCTTCTCAAAAGCCTGGGCAAGTCTGTCGCTGGGGGACAGGATCTCAATGCAGAGCTCGGGTGCAGAGGTTGGGTAACGACCCTTAAACTTCCCGCGAATTGCGATGACATCCGGTACGGGTTCGGCGTTTGGAACAATTTTGAGCCGAGCTTCCGATCCCGTGGTCCAGCCGGCGTTCCTCAGCAGTGCCTGGATTAAATATTGCACAATGCTGTGCAAGAGAGTAGGCATAGATTTTTGGATCGCCTGGCCGTACCAGTATTCATACGGCGGCTTTGCGCCGTCGTAGAGGCGATG
>JAFAMM010000293.1 GCA_019233375.1 Acidobacteriaceae bacterium | reverse complement strand
GGCGGTGTTGATCGGGACGAACCATTCGGCTACGGTGTGAGTGGTGCGCAACTCGTGCAGCAAGAGGCTCCGTAAGGTAGCCGGCTGTGGCTGAGTCTGAGCAGACAACGGAAGTGTTGGTGTGGCGATGAGCAAGAGAAGAAGGGGCAGGCGAGCTTTCAAATGAGTTCTCCTTCTAAGAAGTGGCACCCGACATCATAGCCGAAGAACGGGACTCGTACTTACTGCTTGTCGTACACCATAACGTCTTCATACTTTTTCCCTTGAGGATCGATACCTTTTGTCATCGCGCGGATGCTTTTGCCGTCGGCGCTGACAACGGAATGTGTGCTTTCAATGACTTTGCCGTCTTTCGTATCTGTGAAATCGGCAATACCAGAACCGGCCTTTCCCTTAGCAAGGATTGAGGTTATCCCCGATCCTGCCGGCGGTCCTCCTTCCAGGTATTGAAGAGGACCTCCCGTGCTCGGGACGGTGTACTTGACTGAAAAGGGAGACCCGTCACCGGCAGTGCCGGTGATCGTCACCGTGGCTTGATCACCCGCCCGCTCAATGACAAGGGTTGCCTCTTTCGGCGTCGGATTTCCTCCTCCTACGTGTTTCGACTGCGCGACGTTGAGTTTCCAAGTCCCCACGAACGGGTCGGCGGCAAACAGCGAACCCGCTAATAGGAACAGACATGACAGGTAGAACATTCTAAACATCCCGACCTCCCTGATATTGTCTGATTTGATTTCTGAAACACGCGGATTATACATCAAGACTACTGGCCGCGACCAGGTCGAATACGGCGGCAGCGAGCTGATGCTGATTCAGGATTTTCGCTGACGGAAAGACGCCGGAATTGTGTCTGTTACGATTGGCTCGGCTAGGGCTTCATCGAGGAAAATTTGCTCCGTACAAAGCATGAAAAGGAGTCTACGGGCGTCGATGGTTTGGACGAGGTTCTGGGCGGTGGACTGCCTGCTCACCGGCTTTATGTAGTGGAAGGCAATCCAGGCAGCGGCAAAACGACGTTCGCCTTGCAATTCCTGCGTGAGGGCGTCCGCCTAGGGCAGCGGGTTCTATACGTGACGCTCTCGGAAACGCTGGAAGAATTACGCGATGTTGCTGTTTCGCATAATTGGAATTTGGACGGGATCGACGTTCTTGAACTGGATTCTTTATCAGAACGATTTGAGGCGGGCGCCGATTACACGGTCTTTCACCCGTCCGATGTGGAATTGGAAGAAACCGTCGGGCGCATTCGTGCTGAGGTTGAACGGCTGAACCCTGATCGCGTAGCGCTCGATTCGGTTTCGGAGCTGAAGATCCTTTCGCAAACGGTCGTTCGCTATCGACGCGAAATTCTGGGGCTTAAACAGTTCTTTTCGGGTCGAAACTGTACGGTTCTCGTGCTGGATGATTTCTCGACCGGAGAAAGTGAGCAGCAGTTGCAGAGCATCGCTCACGGCGTGCTTCGTATGGATCGGGAACCTCGTGAATACGGGAGCACCAGGCGTCAGATACACGTCGTCAAGATGCGCGGCGTCGCGTTCCAAGACGGCCAGCACGATTTTGTTATCAAGACGGGTGGCCTGGAACTCTACCCCCGGCTGTCGGCGGGTAATGCCGCTGTTGAAAATGCGGGATGCGCTGAAAGCGGCAGTACGCAAATGGATGCCCTGCTCGGAGGCGGCCTTGATCGGGGGTCCAGCACGCTTCTGATCGGACCCGCCGGGTGCGGCAAAACGACGCTCTGCTCACAATATCTGATCTCCGCGCTGCAACGAGGTGAACATGTTGTCTGCTACCAGTTTGAGGAAAACCGGCAAACCTTTCTCCATCGTTCCAGCGGCTACGGAATGGATTTCGAGCCGTACATTGCATCCGGAAAGTTTGATCTGATTCAGGTGGACATCGCGGACCTGTCGCCGGGCGAGTTTTCCTCGCGGGTTAAGAACGCTGTCGAGGAACGGAAAGCGAGCTTTATTGTGATTGACAGCCTCAATGGCTACCTGAACGGAATGCCGAACGAACGGTTCCTGCTAATACATATTCGCGAACTCCTCGCATATTTGGCTCAGAAGGGCGTCGTCACTCTGATGACGCTCGCTCAGCACGGCACGCTCGGATCGATGCAGTCGCCGGTCGACGTGAGCTTCCTCGCTGACACGGTAATTCTCTTGCGCTTTTTTGAAGCCGCCGGCCAGGTGCGGCAGGCGATTTCCGTGGTGAAGAAGAGGCGCGGCGCTCATGAGCGCACGCTACGTGAGATGAAGATCGGGTCTTCGGGAATACAAATTGGAGAAGTACTAGAGCAGTTCGAGGGTGTGTTGACGGGCGTACCCCGTTTCCGGGGAAAGCGGGAACAATTGCTCGCCGACTACAAAGATTGAGAAATGTACCGGCGAAGCGCGTCGGAAATGCGCACGGTGATACTTGCGCCCATCGGACGCGATGCAACACTGCTTGAAAGCAGCCTCTCGGCGCTGCAACTGGAGACGGCCATCGCCGGCGACGTACCGGCTCTTACCGAGCTACTCACCGAGGGTGCCGGTTGCGCGATCATTGCCGAAGAGGCGCTGACGCCAGGGTCCCTCGACATTCTCAAGGCCTGGTTGGCAGAACAACCACCCTGGTCGGATATGCCGTTTGTGGTTTTAACGTTCAGCGGAAGAGCAACCCGTCAAAGCCAGCAGAGAGCGAGCGAGCTTCAGAGCCTGGGAAACGTTACCTTAGTGGAGCGTCCGGTCCGCCCGGATACGGCGGTGAGTTCCGTGCGATCCGCCTTGCGCGCGCGCATGCGGCAATACGAGATTCGCAGCCGCCAGGAGGCTTTGCTCGAAGCGAACGCCGATCTTGAGCAGTTTGCGCACTCGGCAAGTCACGATCTGCGCGAACCCCTCAGAACCATGAGCATCTATGCCGATCTTCTGGTTCGGAGATATGCGGGTTCGCTGGACGAGCGGGGAATGCAGGCCTTGAATTCGATTCAAACGGGAGCACGCAGGCTGAACGCATTGCTCGATGACCTGCTGTCATACGCGCATGCTTCCAGCATCCAGGCCGGGACGGTTGAACCGATAGACGCGATGACGCCCCTGCGTTGGGCGCTCGACAACCTCTCGGGCAGCATTCAACAAAACAATGCGAAAATTACCGTCGGCCAAATGCCCGAAGTCCGGGTGCGCGAGAGCCATTTAGCGCAGGTCTTTCAAAACCTCATCGGCAACGCTATCAAATATCGAAAGCCCGATGAGGAGGTGCAAATTCACGTGTCGGCGAGAAGAGCGGGCGCCGAGTGGATCTTCGATATCTCGGATAACGGCATCGGCGTGCCCGCGGCATACAAGGAAACCATTTTCGGGATATTCAAGCGGCTGCATTCAAATGCCGAGTATTCCGGCACCGGAATGGGACTGGCTATCTGCAAACGCATAGTCGAGCGGTACCGCGGCCGCATTTGGGTTGAATCGGAGTTGGGGCGTGGAGCGAAGTTCTTTTTTAGCATTCCCGATTGAGAGAGCAGGTATACAGACCGGCGCACATGTGATGTCAGTTCACATTCCGCGCTAAGGTGGAGCGGAGCGAATGTCCTGCCCGGTACCAACCGCCGCCCGCATTGCTCGTTTCGGGGCAGTGCACGGGGATGATTCTTTTGGAATAATCGTAAGTCGTCGCACGGGAGGTTCAAGATGGACGACCCGCCAGCTCACATTGCGGCTGAGGGCGAGACCTCGGAAGCTCCGAAGAATCAGCCGCCGGATCTCGCGCCCACGATCAGCGCTGGGGCGCAGACGCAGGCCGGTGCGATTCTGGGCGCCTATCATCTGCTCGAGCTGATCGGGTACGGCGGCATGGGCGAGGTGTGGCTCGCTGAACAGCGGTTCCCGCTGCGGCGGCGCGTCGCGCTGAAGCTGATCAAGGCCGGCATGGATACGCGCCAGGTGGTGGCGCGTTTCGAATCCGAGCGGCAGGCGCTGGCGCTGATGGATCACCCGGCGATCGCGAAAGTGTTCGAGGCGGGTTCAACGCCCGAAGGACGGCCGTACTTCGCGATGGAGTACGTGAGCGGCGTCCCCATCGACGTCTATTGCGACGACCACAAACTTACCGTACGCGAGCGGCTGGAGCTGTTGATTCGTGTTTGCGATGGTGTGCAACACGCGCATCAGAAAGCGATCATCCATCGCGACCTCAAACCTTCGAACATTCTTGTGACCGAGGTGGACGGAAGGCCGGCTCCCAAGATCATTGACTTCGGCATTGCGAAGGCTACGGCGCAAAGGCTTACATCCAAAACAATTTTCACCAGGCTGGGAACCGTGCTTGGCACGCCGGAATATATGAGTCCGGAACAGGCTTCTTCGGGCGGCGAAGATGTGGACACGCGCACAGACGTTTACTCGCTGGGCGTGATCCTGTATGAGCTGATGGTAGGCGTGCTTCCGTTCGACTTTCGAAAGCTCGCGTTTGATCAGATCTTGCATCAGATGCGGCACGCGGAGGTGACACGGCCGAGCACAAAGCTGCGAACGCTCGGCGAGCAGTCGGCGACGGCGGAGAATCGACGGACAGAGATCAAGACTTTGTTGCGGCAGCTACGCGGGGATCTGGACGCAGTCGCGATGAAGGCACTGGAGAAGGACCGGTCACGCCGATATACAGGCGTTTCGGAACTGGCAAACGACCTTGAACGATATCTGAGAAACGAACCGGTTGCAGCGCACGCGCCGACGGTGTTCTACCGGGCGCGGAAGTACATGCAGCGGCACCGGGCGGCGGTTGCGGCAGCGATGACGCTGGTTCTGTTGCTCGCTGGTTTTGCGGTGATCGAAGCGGTGCAATTGCGCCGCATTACGCGCGAGCGAGATCGAGCCGACCGCGTGACGGACTTCATGACCCGTATGTTTCGGATCTCCGATCCTAGCGAGAGCCGCGGAAATAAAGTGACTGTGCGGGAAATTCTCGACAAGGCCTCAAACGATATCAACACCGGTTTGGCGGGCGATCCCGACCTGCAGGCGCAAATGATGGATGTGATGGGGACGGTGTATAACGACCTCGGTTTGTACCGGCAATCCGAATCCTTATTGCGGAAGGCACTGGACATTCGTCTGAAGGCGTTCGGCGTCGGAGACGTGCGGACGGCTAAGTCGATGAACGATCTGGCGGATACGCTCAGCGCGGAAGCCCGGCATAGCGAAGCAGCGGAGTTATACACGAAGGCAATCGATGTGGCGCGGCGCACGCTAGGTCCGGAAAACAGGGCGACCCTGAGCTATATGAACAATCAGGCAGCGAATCTGGCGGACGAGGGCCGCTTTCAGGATGCCGAGAAGCTGCACAGGCAGGTGCTAGCGGCTCGGCGGAGAACGCTGGGCAACGACAATGAGGAGACACTGACATCCATCGCTAACCTGGGTGCCACTTTAGACGACGAAGGACATTACGCGCAGGCAGAACAATTGAATCGCGAGGCGGTTGAGACTTCACGGCGAGTTCTAGGACCGGACCACCCACTTACTCTACGGGCGATGCATCATTTGGCAAACGTCCTGTACGACGAAGGCAAGTATGCAGAAACAGAGCAACTGGATCGAGAGATGCTCGAAAGCCGCCGGCGGGTACTGGGGCCGGAACACGCAGACACACTGAATGCGATGGTGGCGCTGGCGAACACATTAGATGGCGAAGGGCGGCTGGAACAGGCTGAGAAGTTGGATCGCGAAGCAGTGGCGATACAGCGGCGGGTCCTCGGCCCCGAGCATCCGGACACGCTGCTCGCCATGGACAATCTTGCAGGAATCCTGGCGGATGAGCACCAGTATGCGGCGGCCGAAAAACTGCAACGGGACGTGGCGGAAATGCGAAGCCGAGTGCTAGGTCCGGAGCACCCTGGCACCTTGTACTCGATGTACAATCTGGCGACGACTCTGATGCTAGAGGGCCGGCTTGATGAGGCAGAGACGATGTCGCTGAAGGTGAGAGACCTTCAGCGACGCGTGCTCGGGCCGGACCACCCCGATACCGCGGAGACAACCTATAACCTGGCCTGCATTGCGGCGCGGCGCGGCAAGAACGACGATGCTTTTTCACTGCTGCAGGAGGCTCTGCAGCATGGATTGAAGCCGAGCGTGGCATTGGAAATAGCAAGCGACGCGAGTTTGAAACCACTGCGCACGGATGCAAGATTCAGTGAGTTGGTACGGTCCGCCCAGCAGAGCGCGGCTGCCGCCTCGAAGACGCGCTGAATTTGAGCGGGATCGTCCGTCCTCGCCACGTCAGCCGGCCTGGAGTCCGGCGGCACGGGCGGAAACAAGCGCGATGCTCGACCAATCGAGGTTCTCCTGGCCGTTTGCGAGAGCAGAAATGAAGTGATCGCGCATGATGCTTGCGAAAGGCATCGGCGCGCCCGCTTCTTCGCCTAACCGGAGAGCCTCACGAACATCTTTCAAACCAAGCTTCAGAGCGAAGCCGGGCGGCTCGAACTTACTATTTGCGATGGCAGCGCCGTAAGCGGCGTAAACCGGCGAGCCAAAGAGTTCTTTCATTACTTCGAGGAAGACTTGCGGTTCGATGCGGCTCTTACGCAACACGGTAAAGGCCTCGCCGAACGTTTCGAGCATGCTCGCGATCATGAAATTCCCGCAGAGCTTGAGGGCATTGGCCTGCCAAGGCTCGGGGCCGGCGATAAAGGCGAGGCGGCCGATTTGATCGAATAGCGATCGAAAGCGGTCGAGCTGATCTTCATCGCCGGCCGCGACGACAAGAAGCTTTTTTGCTTCGGCGGCATCGGGACGGCCGAAAACCGGAGCGCTGATCATCACCTGTTTCCGTTTGCGATGCTCTTCGGCGAGGCGGCGGGCACACCTGGTGCTGATGGTGCTGCTAGAGATGTGCGCCGCTGCCGGCGCGAGACCCGCGGCGATTCCGTCCTCTCCGAGAACCATCTCTTCCAGCGCCAGATCGTCAGCGAGCATGGTGAATACGGCGTCTGCGTGCCGCGCGGCTTCGGCGGATGAATGCGCCACGCGGGCGCCATCCCCGCGCAACGGTTCGACCTTCTCCCGCGTGCGATTGAAAACCGTGAGCTGGTGGCCCGCCTTCATAAGATTGCGCGCCATGCCCATTCCCATTCGACCGAGCCCGACAAAACCGATGTTCATGATTTATAGATATAGCGTTATGGGATGATGACCGCGGCGCCATCGATGGAATCGGCTTTGACGGCCTGCAGTGCTTCGTTTGCCTGATCGAGCGGAAAGGATGTTGTTTTCGGGCGGAGGTTGATTTGGGCAGCCAGGTTGAGGAAGTCGCGCGCGTCTTGGCGGGTCATGTTAGCTACGCTGCGAATCTGCCGCTCTCCCCACAGCAGGCGATCATAATCAAACTCCGGCATACGGTCCAAGTGAATTGCATTGATAGCGACCACGCCGCCTTTGCGCAGGCTGCTCAGAGCGGCAATGACGACATCGCCACTGGGGGCGAATGTAACGGCGCGATCCAGTTGGGCGGGCGGACGCTCGGTTTCGGCGCCGACCCATTGTGCGCCGAGCGATTCGGCGAGTTTGCGGTGCGATGCGCCGCGAGTAGAGACGTATACTTCGCAGCCCCAGGCATGCAGGACCGAGATGGCGAGATGAGCAGATGCGCCGAAGCCGAAGAGCCCGACGCGATCGCCCCGCTCTACGCCAGCCACACGCAAACTGCGGAAACCGATTATGCCGGCGCAGAGAAGCGGGGCGGCGTGCAGATCATCGAGCGTTTGCGGGAGCGGAAAGGCGAAATCGGCGCGCGCGAGAGCGTATTCGGCATAGCCGCCATCGACCGTGTAGCCGGTGAAGGCCGGGTGGTCACAGAGATTTTCGAGGCCTCGCGCGCAGTACGGGCAGACGCCGTCGACGCCGCCGATCCAGGAAATGCCCACACGCGCGCCCGCAGGCAATTCGGGTGTTGCGCCGCCGATCACATCTCCGACGATTTGATGGCCCGGGATGAGCGGCCTTTTGCACGGGGGTAATTCGCCCTCTGTAATGTGCAGATCAGTACGGCAGACGCCACAGGCGCGGACTTTCAGCAGCAAATGACCGGCTAGGAGCGCGGGCTTCGGCGCGTCTTCAATACGCAGCGGCCGGTCACGAATGGGAGCAGGAGAGTAAAGGAGCGCAGCCTTCATGTACCGACGGTATGCTCGCGGAAACCCAGCGTGTCGATACGCTCGCGTTCGGCATTGTATTCACATCCGAGCAGCGCAATGCAGGCGATGAGATACAACCAGATGAGCAAGATAATCACGGTAGCGAGACTACCGAAGAAGAAGTTGTAGTTTGCTAAGCGGCGCACGTACCAGGCGAAGCCGGCAGTAGCGATGAGCCAGAGAGTGGTGGCCAGGAATGCGCCGGGCCAGACGCGAAAGAAGCGAGCGCGGCGGCGACCGTGCACCTGCAAGGGCTCCGGCCGGTGATTGGGTCCGAAGTAATACAGCAGCCCCGTTACGAGCGTGGTTGTGCAAAAGGCGAGGACGTAGCGCGCGATGCGCCAAAGGATCTGGACGGACTCGCTGATCTCGTAGTCGCCGGCATTGTGAATGACGCCCTGCTCGATCCGATGCCCGAAGAGGATGAGGGTTGAAGCGCCGACGGAGGGGAAGGCCACGATGAGCACGAGAAAGACGGCCATGGCCCTTTGCTTCAGGAACGGCCTGCCTGAGGGAATGCGGTAGGCGGCCTGGAAACCTTCCATGAGGCTCATCATGGCTCCGGATCCAGCCCACAGTGAGATCGCAATAGCGGCAATGGATAACGAGATGGGCTTCGCGCCCGCTTTCAAACGCCAGAGAATCAGATCTTCGGTGCCGGGTGGAGCAACATTGCTCACAAAAGTCGCCAGCACGCGAACGATGGATTCCGCATTGACCTGAATGAGGATCGCGGTGAGCGTAGTCAGTATGGGAAATAAAGAGAGCAGAAATGAGTAGGCTGCGCCCTTTGCGATGCCGAAACAGTTATCTTCGTAAGCCGCTACGCAGGCGCGCTGCAAGAGCCAGAAGCCGCGCCGGACCAAGCCGGCTTCGAAAATCAGCGGTTCCGGGGGCGCCTCCGCGGGGCGGTTTTCCGTCATTGTTGGCTTGCTCTCGGGCAAAACCTGACCTCGCAAGTCGATCATAGCGGACTCGGCACGCAGTGTGGCGTGTAACGGTGAGTTCTCGAGCATGCGCGCGTTTCGCAGATGACGCTTGGCATCATCCGCGGCACCTTGAGTTAGCCAGCACACCAGTCGAATAACAGGTGCCACTCGGCCAATTGGATTCGTGTGGCCGCGGTTTCCGCAGCTCCCCCTGTTCGACGGGCCTCCTCACACCAATCGATGAAAAGAAACGGATCCCAGGCAGTTTTGAGATGCCAATGAGCCGGCCCGGTCTCCCGGAGGAGTTCTTCGGCCTGCGTGAGAAGCTTCGGAAAAACAGGATGCACGCCTGTTTGCCGGAACCAGTAGGCTGCATTTCCAGGGTCCGGCTCCATTCGATGAACGATCGCGTGCCAGTAACTTCCTTCCGGTGATGCAATGTCCTGGGCCACGGTGTGGCTTCGCTCCCAATGTCCGAGACGGAGCAAGAGACCGGCGAGCGCGGCATGTGGATGCGGTGCTGCCGAGAAGAGCACGGCCGCCTGATCTGACTGAATATCAGACGCAAGTTCCAGCGGCCGAAGAGCGGCCCGTGTGAGGGGCAGGGGCGCGGGAGCCGCTGCCAGCAGGCGTTCAACGTCGGTCTGTATCACGAGGTGAGAGAGTGGCGCTGCTGTTCGTAATGGTGGTTCTGCTCATCTTTGCTGGCTGTGCTGAAGCGCCGGCTGTGACTGAAGCGGTAGCGTGTCAGCGATGCGACGCTGCAGCATAGGCAGGTTCCTTCTGCTCGAGTTCAATTTCAATACCCGGGACATGCAGAAGTGTGTTGTGGATTAAGCAATTTCTAGTGGCGCGAAGAAGACCCTCGCGCTGCCGCTCATCTTTGCAGCTGGGCGCGGCGATCGAGATCAGGAAATTGCTCAACCGTGCGGGTTTGATCTCCTTGGTTGCAGTGACGCGCACCCGCAGATTTCGCGTATCGAGGTTGCGGGCGCGCAGATATTCCGCAGCATAGTAAGCCGAGCAGGTTCCCAGGGACGCGAGCAGCAGTTCGGGCGGGGTCATACCGGCATCAGTTCCGTGGTTCTCCGCGGGCTGATCACAGGTGATGTGGTGCTTTCGCGCGCTTACCTCGAACCGCACGCCGTTAACGGAGCCAATCTCGACTTCCATTTCCATATGAACTCTGATGCAGATTGCAAGCTAAAGTAGCACGATGTTGGCGGAATTGCCAGAGGGCGCGAATGTCAAACGAGAATGGCCCGGCCGATAAGAATAATTCCGGCGGCATAAGAAGCGAACATGAGGAAGATGAGGCGGTTCGTTCCGGCGGGAGCATGGCGGAACTCATGCCAGACAAAAACGCCCCAGAGAGCGGCGATGAGGGTGGCGCCCTGACCGAGGGCATACGAGATCGCCGGACCGGCGACGCCCGAGGCGATCACGTTCAAGCCCAAAGCTATCATCCAGATGACACCGCCGAGAATGCCGGGGAAATGCAAACCCGGGCGAGCGTTCCAGAAGTCAGACATACGCGAATGGCGGGATCGCATGAACCAGCCGTTGAAGGGGATGCTGCTGGCAAGCACGCCCAAGCCGAAAACGAATAGAGCAGTGTAGGGCGTCAAGAGACCCGGGCGAATTGGCTCCGAGTTGAAAGCGGGCGAAATCGAGCGCATGAGTTCCGGATAAAAGAAGCCCATGAGCAGCCCGGCGACGATGGCGAAGAGCAAGCCCGAGCGTTTTGAGGCGCCTTCGGCCTGGGCAAGGCGGCGATGGGCCGCGGCCGAAACGAACATGGCCAGGAGTATGAGGCAGACTCCGGCGCTGAGGTAAGCTGCATTGCCCTTAGGCGTCTCGATGTAGCTGGCAGCGGTACCGATGACGAGCGCCAGCCCGATGCCGACGGGAAAGGCGACGGCCATGCCAGCGGCGTCAATGGCCGCGACGAGCAGAATGTTGGCCAGATTGAAGAGAGCTCCGGCTCCGAGAGCGCGCCAGAGGGCGCCCGCCGATGCGCCGGCGAGGTTCGCAAAAGAGGGCATGCCGGCGGAACCGGCGATGCCCAGAGTAATAAAGAACAGAAAACCCGCGAGAGCCACTCCGACCGAGTAGTCCCAATAAAACAGCTCAAAGGGCCAGCGCTCTTTTCCGGCGAGCTTCTGGGTGTTGGCCCAGGATCCCCAGCCGATCATGGTGAGGATGCAAAAGAAGATGGCAGTACCGGAGCCGTTGACGGTGAACATAGGCAGGAGTGTATCGCGGTACACGAGTAACACCAGACAGGTAACACCGGACTTGGAAGCTCCTATTACTCGCTGGTGGAGGATTGCCCGGCGGCAAGGGGCAACGCCTCGGCGACGGCCGGGACGGTCACTTACGGGGCGGTGAGCTACGGCGGGAGCCAGACGCCACTCGGGGCAAAGATTTCTGACCTGGGCTGCTACCAGGAAGCCGCCTGCGTAACAGTGAACTCCGGCGACGTGTATCGACCGCTCGGTTCCGTCCGATGCCACGCAGGCCGCGGAGATCAAGGTGTACCAGACGAACGGCTACAGCTACGGCGATGACCTGGTCGGGCGAATCTATGTTCCCAACGGCACCTATGACGTGCGGTTCATGTTTGCCCAGCCACTCGGCGGCAAAACGATTACGGCGTGCTCGGCGGCCTTCCAGCCATGGCACAATCCGGTGGCGCTCGAGGTCCAGGGCGAGCGCATGCTCGATAACTGGGATTTCGGCACGCAGATACAGCACACCTGCGCGACTCCGGTCGATGAGACGTTCACGGCGGCGGTAACGAACGGGGTGCTCGAGTTCGCGGTCCGCAACGTGGCGCCGCACGGCTATAAGGCGCAGACCGCACCGCTTCTCTCGGGCGTGGAAATCACCAAGCAGTAACCGGCGGTTCCTCCACACCAGCAAAAACGGCCGCGCGGGCGGGGTGTCCGGGCGGCCGTTTTCTTTTTGCGGTCTATCAGGAGTTACGTATAAATCGAGTCGTACCTATGTAATTGCTCCCACGGTAACACGGCTTACGCGCGCGCGGCCTGCACTTGCGGCGGCGGCTCGGCGATCTGCGCGACTTGCGAGGTGTACCCGAGGCGCGCGCCTAATAGCTGGCAAAGATTCGTGTAGCGGAACATACGTACAAAATCGCCTCCGTACATGATTTCTCCGGCCGCAATCGAGAGCGCGCCGATGATATCGGTCCACTGTTCGCGCGGCAGGTTAATGGTGACGTTCGTCTGGTTCTGGTCGCCGGTGTTCACAAAGTCGACCGTCGAAGGGGCGCTCGCCGGCGTCCGTTCGGTGGAACCGTTCGCGTGTTGTTGGCGTTGACTGGATGCCATGCGGCCATGATAAGCTAACCGGTGTTTAGTCGCGTCCGCGTGGGCGCGTGGGTAGAAACGATAAGGGTTTTTGTACAGAATCGGCTCGCCGGGCCTTTGTGTCCGGCGGGCCGGTTTTGTTTTTCAGGGGCTCTGCTTGATACCGAGGCGCAGTTCGATCTGAGCGAGACGCGACTCCAGAATCTCGAGGCGCCCGCGCGTCGCGGCGTCTAAGTTCGACTGATCGGCCTCTATCTTCCGCAACCGGATCGCCTGGCTCCCGGAGAATGCCTCGAAGCCGCGCAAGAGCTCCGTTTGCATCTCGCGCATTGTCTCGACGAGGCGGCTCTCCATGGCCTCCAGGTGAGCGGTCAGTTCAGGATCCATGGTTTAGTTCGCCCTACAAGAAGCGTCCAGCACTGTGCTCAATAGCGCGCCTGAAGTCATGCGAATAACGAGTGTGTACCCGCTTGTGCATGCAGCGTCGCTGTCAGAAGGGAGATCAACCGAGAGCGTATCGCCGCCGCTGATCTTGGTTTGTTTCGCCGTGGCTAATAAGTGCGAGAGAATGGCCGCCGGCATGGGAACTTCCGCCGGCTCATCGAAGCGCGCCCAGAAATGGTTTCGCGCTTTGTTGATCGGGTCGGGGACTGCCGCGTAAGCAGTGACAGTGCCGGTGGAATTTTCGCCTGTCCAAAGTCCCCACCATGATCCATCTGCCAGAGTTGCGCCCTCTTTGCGTATCAGATGGTCTTTATTAACCCAGACCTCCAATAAGATCTTTTGCGCGAGGAAACCGAAACGCAGTTGTCCGGAGAGCTCGGCAAAAATGGAACTCGCATTGGATGGAAGTTTCCCATCCGCGCTCTGCGCCTGTGCAACCGCAGCCGCCGCGAGCGCAATCGTTAACGCGGTCAAAATCTTCATGCTTTCTTATCGGCCTCTCTGTTTTTCTTTTTCGTCTTTGCCCATCGCGCCTTCGCGGCCGCGGTAGCAGCGGCTTTGCGTTCTTCCGGCGTGGAATTCTCCCAGCGGGCGGCGGCCAACTGGCGCGAGTTTTCGGCGCGCTCCTCGGCTGTGGCATTACTCCAGCGAGCGCGCGCCAGGGCGGAGGCCAGGGCGGTTTCTTTCTTTCCCATGCTCCTGAGTGTACGCGATGCGTGCGGCGCATGTATGTATCCCTCAGAAATTACCTCGGCGTATTGTGTCCGTGCGTCGCACGCACGCATACTAGGGACATATCAACGCCGTGGCGGGCAGTAAAACGCCGGAGGAAACGAAAATGTCGATCAACGATCCGAAAATCGAAGCGCTGCGGGTGAAGTTCAACGCGGCGCAACTGCGCCGTGAGCGCGAGTATGTGAAGCGCAACGGTTCTTATAACGGGTCCACCTGCGTCCGCGGGTCGGGCCGCTTCCTGAAGTTCATGAACAATATCGAGAAATTCGAGCGCGCGCGCCTGCGCTTCGCTTCTCACGTAGCGCGCGAGCGTTAATAAGACAGGCGAGAGCATTTCAGAGTAAAAAGAACTACGTTGCAGATCGCCCGATGCTGAGCCCCGGATGATGCTGCAACAGGTTCTGGCCCTTTTTTTCGTTCTCTCGCTGCTTGCGGGCGCACTGGTTCTGCTACGGAGAAAAGGGTTTGCGCAGTTTGCGGCGGTTCCGTACCGGCCCGGGAGGCGAGAAGGAGACATTAAGCTGCTTGACCGGCTGCCTTTGGGCCCTCAGAATTCCCTGGTACTCGTGCAGGTAGCAAGCGAGCGCATTCTGATTGGAGTTTCTCCCGCGGGCTGCACACATATCGCGGGGTTCGGGCGAGATGAGACCGACGCGGCACGAGCTGAGGGCGAATGCGCAGGCTGATTGCAGTTTCGATTACATACGTTGCGGCTTGCAATGCGCGGCTGCTAGCGGCGAGCACGGCGAATGCGGCACTCAATTCGTTCGGGGTAACGGCTTCGCGCAGCGGACAGGGACTTACGCTGAGCCTGCCGATGCAGATCGCGCTGGGGCTCACGCTGCTCACTCTGCTGCCG
>JAFAMM010000286.1 GCA_019233375.1 Acidobacteriaceae bacterium | reverse complement strand
GCTGCCAGCGCGAGAACAAAAACGATGCCAATCGTGATGAGGACGGGGTTCCGAGTGCGGGCGCCTGTGGCCGGGACAGCCATCTCTAACAGCAAGTCTAAAACAGCAGCCTGAGTCTAAAACAGCGGCCTAAAGAGGGCGTCCGAGTTAGCGCCGGCGTTTGGCGGTCGCTTTTTTGGCGGCGGCGCGTTTGCCCGTGCTCGTCGCCGGCCCGGTCTTCCTCCCGCCCTTTTTAGCCGCCGCACCGCGCTTGGAGGCCATCGCACTCTTCTTCACAGAAGCTGACTTCCGCGAAGTAGAAGTGTTGGCCCTCTTCTTGAGCGGTGGATTTTTGCGGGCGCCTGCGCTCTTTTTGGAAGACGCGGTTGCGCTCTTTTTGGCAGAACCGGCTGCGCCGCGAGAATCTGACGCCTTTTTGGTGGCAGACGTCTTCTTTGCGGGTGAGGACCTGGCTGCCCCGGCGCTCTTCTTCAACCCCGAGGTTGATTTGCTTGCCGGCTTCTTGCCCTGGGCGCTCCTATGAGAATGGCGTCCTGTTCCGCTGGCTGTTTCCCGCTTACGGCCGGCTTCGTCCGCCTCTTCGGCGGTTTCGCCGCTAATGAGCTTATTGAAATTGCTCCTCGCGCCTCCGGCAGTTTCCTCTTGATAAAGGAGCACGAGGCCGCGCTCGTCAAACTTCTCGAAAAACTGCTCCCAGGAAATCGGTTCCAGACTGCCCTCTCCGCTATACCCTGGAAAATCAAAGCGCAGGATTCCAATATCGTCGCCCGATCCCGTACCGACAACATGCGATGGAGTGCCGCCACGTTCTTCGGCCCATCGCCGGATTTCGTCATGGTCCCTGGTCATGTTCGAAAGATTCGGCATTCATTCTCCCTTCTATGTCAGACCCGTTTCTGCCACTTTTTCTAACAGAAATCTGAACAGCTATTCAGCAGGCGAGTGCGAGTTGCTTTGCGACTCTTCAAGAATATAGCGATTCGCACGACTCAGGTATGGCGGGAGCCGGCCCGCGCTGGCGCACCACCAACAGCCGCGAAACGTCGGGGGGACAGCCGAGTCCCACAAGTGACCCGGTGAGAAGCCGGGCCCTCAACCCAGAAGATTGAGAGGAAAAGATGACACTATTCGCAACAACAGAGTTCAATTCACTCAAAGATCTCTTCATCAATCAGATCGAGGATCTGTACGACGCGGAAAACCGGCTCACCAAGGCCCTTCCCAAGATGGCCGAAGCCGCGCATTCGCCGCAATTGCAGCAGGCCTTTCAAACACATCTGACGGAAACCCAAGGACACGTTTCGCGGCTTGAAACTATATTCCGCGAGATCAACATCGAACCCAAGCGCGAAACATGCGAAGCAATGCAGGGCCTTATCTCCGAAGGAGAGGAGATGATCAAGGCGAAGGGCGATTCCGACGTGAAAGACGCTGCACTGATCGCGGCCGCGCAGCGAGTAGAGCACTATGAGATGTCCGGCTACGGTACGGCGCGAACTTTTGCTCAACGTCTTGGGCTCACCCAAGCCGCAAACCTGCTACAACAAACGCTGAACGAGGAAGTCGCAGCAGATCGCAAACTAAATCAGATCGCGGAGGGATCGGTCAATCAGCAAGCCGCGGCTGGCACCAGATAGGAATTAACCCTTCACGGCTGAGATTCGCAGGCGGCGGTAGTCGGCCTGCCATAAGCCGTCGATGTATAACTTTGGACGCAGTTCGTTCACGACTGCGTCCTGAGCCTCAAGGCGCAGCCCCGGAGGCATGTTCTCGAAGTAATACCAGGCAAACTGTACAAGCCAATTCCTCATACCCTGTTCGCCGTCCAGGTCAGTCGGCCGGTCAAAGAGCGATGCGAACCGCACCTCCAGGCCGTTTTGCTCGAGCAAAGCCGAGTACTCGGCCACGGACGGGAAAAATGTGCGGCGCACATTTTCGAAGCTGTACCCGTTTTCACGCAGCACTTTCGCGATGGCACGTTCGATTTGACTGATATTGCCGCGGCCGCCCATTTCAGCGATCAAGCGCGCCCCAGGGCGGAGAGCCCTCGAAATAGCTGCCGCAACAGCCGCCGCGTCCAGCATCCAGTGCAGCGCTGCGTTCGAAAAAACCGCATCGAACTCCTGGTCGAACCTCATCGTTGCCGCGTCGGCTAGAACGAAATCCAGATCAGGGTAGTTTTGGCGTGCCTGGCCGATCATTTCAGCAGAGGAATCCAGGCCGGTAACGATTGCGCCGCGTTCTGCTATCTGCCGGGTCAGTTGCCCGGGCCCGCAGCCCAGGTCGAGTATTCGCTCGCCCGGTTTAGGATTCAGCAACTCGACCAATCCCTCTCCGAATTTCCAAACGAATCCGTGTTTCGCTTCGTATAACTCGGCGTCCCAGGCGCTTTTCGATGTGGGCATGCGAAAAACTTAGAGCAGCGGGCGAACTTGATAGAGCAGAAGATACACAACGACACCGGTGATGCTGACGTACATCCAGATCGGCCATGTCCATCTGGCGATAGCGCGATGCCGCGAGATGCGTCCACGCTGGCCGCGCGCTAAAGTGATCACGGCGAGAAACGGAACAGCGGCCGCGAGGATGGTGTGCGTCCCGAGAATCCAGAGATAAACCGTCCGTACCCAACCCGGCTTATCGAATTTCACAGAACCGACGTTGTAATGGTAGACGAGATAACAGACGAGAAATGCGCACGAGACGGCAAACGCCGTCCACATTACCTTCTGGTGGGCACTCACCCTCTTCTGCCGGATGAATAGGAAGCCGATGAGCAGCAGAACACCCGCCATGCCGTTGAGCGTAGCGTTCACTAACGGAAGATCATGAACGGTAATAAAAGCGAACAAGGTTCACCTTTGTTGACGAAGTAGTTCGATGTCGTGCAGAAGAGCACTCATGTCGTCCCCGCCGGCAGCTTCGTCCCCCCCGCGCAGAGTGGAATAGTAGCCGCGAATGTGCCCGCGCTTATCGACCAGAATGAATTTTGTGCTGTGCTCGATTTTGCCGAGCACGTCTCCGACATGGAATGTAGTGTAGGCCAATAGGTGCACGGTCGCGGGCGCGCCGGTCAAGAAAATCCACTGCGGGGTAGGGCCGCCGTAACGGCGTGCGAAGTTGGTCATCGCCACCGGCGTATCGTGCTCCGGATCAACCGAGATGGAAACCAGGCGGACATCCTCCCGTCGGCCGATCTTCGTTTGCAGGCCGTGCATTTTGTACGTCATCATCGGGCAAGCGGCATGACAGTTGGTATAGATGAAGTCGACCACCCAAACTTTGCCGGCCAATTCATCGCTCTCGAAGAGGGCGCCATTGGAATCCGTCATGCGAAACGCAGGAACCGCGCCATAATCCGGCAGTTTGCTTCCGGGATCGCTACAAGAGATGACGGAAAAACAAAAAGAGAATAGAAAAAGCGCGATCTGGACTTTGCGTTTCACAGGCGCACTGGATCGAGCACCATGAGCGCATACAGCACGGGCAAGTAGACAACGGAGGTGAGCAGGACGCGGCGCGCGCGAACTCTGCTCCGGTCAAGTGATACGCGAATGCCTGAATACAGGAACAGCAGGCCCAATAGCAGTGCACCGATCATGTAGATGCTGCCCGTCATGCCCATCCACTTCGGCAACAGGCTGATCGGTATCAGAAGAATGGAATAGAGCAGGATCTGACGCGCGGTAGATCCGCCGTCCGGCTCTACGACGGGGAGCATTCGGATACCTGCGCGCGAGTAGTCCTCACGGTACATCCAGGCGATGGCGTAGAAATGCGGGAACTGCCAAAGGAACAGAATCGCGCCTAGAATGAGCGCATCGGCGTTGACCATTCCCGCAGCGCCCGCGAAGCCGATGAGAGGTGGCATAGCTCCGGGCACCGCCCCGACGGTGGTGGACCACCAGGTCTTTTGCTTCAGAGGCGTGTAAACGAAAAGGTACATGAACAAGGTCGCGATCGCGAGAGCCGAAGTCAGCCAGTTGACACCGAATCCAAGCTCCAGGCCGCCGATAATGGCCAGTCCGATGCCGAACCAGAGGGCCTGACCCGGGGTCAAACGGCCCGAGGGAAGCGGCCGCATCTGGGTGCGCCTCATATGGCGGTCCGCATCGCGCTCGTACCATTGGTTCAGGGCTGCCGTCCCGGAGGCTACCAGCGCGGTACCGATCATGGTGTGAATTGCCGCCCACACGCGCCAGGCGCCCGAGTGCCCGAAGTAGTAGCCGATGGCCGTGCTCATCACGATGAGCCACGTAATCCGGGGTTTGGTGAGCTCGATGTAGTCTTTCACTCTGGATTGCTTGAGATCAGAACAGCTCGCCAAGGCGGATTTTTTTGCCTATACCCGAAGGTGGCGCAGCTATGCTGGGCAACACTCACAGTGTACTCCTTCTTGTTTGACAAGAAAATTTGTGGGCAGGGACGCGCCGCAGACTGCCTCGGGAAACTTCCCGTAACCGGTCCAAACAGGTGAGATACGCGCGAGAGGTCAAAACGTTCATAGCTCGGCACTGACCCGATTACCGGTTTTCGCCTTTGATGTAATGACTCTGTAGCTATGGCATCGAATCCTGTACCTATCACGGTCGCGCACGGCGACGGCATCGGCCCGGAGATTATGGCCGCCTGTCTTCACATCATGAAGGAGGCGGGCGCGCGGCTTGCGATCGAAACCATCGAGATCGGCGAGAAAGGCTATCTGCGCGGAATCAACTCGGGCATGGAGCCCAGCGCCTGGGAGTCACTGCGCCGGACCAAAGTGTTCTTTAAGGCTCCCATTACGACCCCGCAGGGGGGCGGCTTCAAATCCCTGAACGTAACCACACGCAAGACGCTCGGACTATACGCCAATGTGCGCCCCTGCGTTTCCTATGACCCCTATGTGGAAACGAAGCACCCCGGCATGGATGTTGTGATCGTCCGGGAAAACGAAGAGGACCTCTATGCCGGCATCGAGCATCGCCAGACAGACGAGGTCTATCAGTGTTTGAAGCTGATCAGCCGTCCCGGGTCGGAAAAGATCGTCCGGTATGCCTTCGAGTATGCGCGGCGCAACAACCGCAAGAAGGTGACGTGCTTCACGAAAGACAACATCATGAAGTTCACGGACGGCCTCTTTCACAAAGTTTTTGACGAGGTCGGCGCCGAGTATCCGGAATTTGAGAAAGAACATTGGATCGTCGATATCGGCGCGGCCAAGATGGCGGACACACCCGAGGCATTCGACGTCATCGTGATGCCGAATCTATACGGTGACATTCTGTCGGACGTGGCTGCTCAGATCGCCGGATCGGTTGGTTTGGCCGGCTCGGCGAACATTGGCGATCATTGCGCCATGTTTGAAGCGATCCATGGCTCAGCGCCGCGGCGTGCCGGCCAGAACCTGGCGAATCCGTCCGGGCTGCTGCAAGGCGGATTGCTGATGCTGGTGCACATAGGGCAGGCGGACGTAGCGGAGACAATCCAGAACGCGTGGCTACGGACGATCGAAGACGGTGTTCACACCTACGACATCTTCAAACAGGGCACCAGCAAGCAGAAAGTCGGGACCAAGGAGTTTGCGGATGCGGTGGTAACGCGGCTCGGGAAGAAACCCGAAAAGCTGAAGCCCGCAGCCTATTCCAAGGCCCCAAAGCAAACGGTGAATCAGAGCCTGAAGCAGCACGCGCAGGCGCGCAAGGAACTCATCGGGGTCGATATTTTCTTCGACTGGAAGCAAAGGGATCCGGTTGAATTCGGGAAGAAGGTGGAAGCATTCAACGGCAACGGGTTGAAGCTTCTGCTGGTGAGTAACCGGGGTATCAAGGTGTACCCGAATGGATTCGAAGAGACATTCTGCACCGATCACTGGCGCGCACGCTTCAAGGCTGACCGTGAAGGAGATCCGATCTCGCACGGCCAGATCGTGGATCTGCTGAGGCGGATCGGTGATGCCAAGCTCGACTTCATCAAGACCGAAAACCTGTACACTTTCGACGGCCAGAAGGGTTTCGTTTCGGCGCAGGGCGAGTAGATGAGCGAAGCCGAGCGCGCCGAAAAACCGCTGGTAGGCGTGATCATGGGCAGCAGGTCCGATTGGGATACGATGCAGCGTGCGAGCGAGATGCTGAACCGTCTGGGCGTCGCACATGAGTGCCGAATTGTTTCGGCGCATCGCACGCCGGATTGGATGGCCGAATACGCGAAGACAGCGGCTGACCGCGGCTTAGAGGTGATCATCGCGGCGGCGGGCGGAGCGGCGCATCTGCCGGGGATGGTTGCGGCGCACACCGCTCTCCCCGTGCTCGGGGTACCGATTAAGAGTAGCGTGTTAAACGGAATCGATTCCCTGCTCTCGATTGTTCAGATGCCGGCAGGTGTGCCTGTGGCGACGCTCGCGATCGGAAACGCCGGCGCAAGCAACGCGGCCTTGCTCGCAGCCAGTATTTTGGGCAATAAATATCCGGATGTGCGCCGGCGTCTTCAGACTTGGCGCCAACAACAGACGGAATCAGTCCTGCAGGACCGCGTGCTTTGAGCGAGCACCGGCCGGCTCCGATACTGCCTGGCAGCGCCATTGGTGTGCTCGGCAGCGGACAACTCGGCCGCATGTTTGCTATAGCGGCGCGGCGTATGGGCTATCGTGTCCACACGCTTTCACCCGACGAAGACACGCCCACCGGGCAGGTGGCTGATGTGGAGGTGAATGCGCCCTATGAAGATCTGGCCGCCGTCTGTAAGTTCGCCAGCGGGGTATCGGTAGTCACGTTCGAATTCGAAAACGTTCCGGCCGAGACGGCCGCGGCGGCTGCCAGGTGCGCTCCGGTCCGGCCTGGTGGGCACGTTTTACATATCGCCCAACACCGGCTGCGCGAGAAGACATTCCTGTCAGAAGCGGGACTGCCCGTAACGGCGTTTCGGCGCGTCAACAGCCTCGAGGAACTCCGGCGCGCCGCAAAGGACGTGGGACTTCCCGCGATTCTTAAGACGGCCGGCTTCGGGTACGACGGCAAAGGGCAGTACCGCATTTTTGGCGAATCTGATTTTCCCTTGGCTTGGGCGGCGGTCGGGGAGAGTGAAGCTGTCCTCGAAGCCTTCGTCAACTTCGATCGAGAAATCTCCGTGGTCGCGGCGCGCACGATGAATGGAGATTTCGTGCATTATGGCGCCGTGGAGAACCAGCACCGCAACGGCATTCTGGACATCTCCATCGCACCCGCCCGTGTACCGGATCAGGTCGCTCAAAATGCCGTAGAGATCGCGCGAGCTGTTCTCGCGAAACTCGAGGTAGTGGGGGTGCTGTGTGTCGAATTTTTTGTGTGTGCAGACGGCACACTCCTGATCAACGAACTGGCGCCGCGGCCGCACAACTCCGGGCACTTCACTTTCGACGCGAATATCACCAGTCAATTCGAACAGCAGTTGCGGGCCGTCTGCGGCTTGCCGTTAGGCTCTGTCACTCAGTTTGCTCCGGCAGCGATGGCGAACCTGCTCGGCGACTTATGGGACGAAGGTGAGCCGGATTGGGCTGCGGCGGCTTCGATCCCCGATGTAAAGCTGCATCTTTACGGCAAATTGACGGCTCGGCCTGGGAGAAAGATGGGGCATTTGACGGCCATCGCACGCTCGACGGATGAAGCTCTGCGGCATGTCGAGAGGGCGCGCTGCCTGCTCGCGCGCGACAAGGTAACGCATACTCAGCCTGTAAACTGAAAGTTGCATCTCCAGCCTCGGGCGAGTCCGCACTCTCGAATGAAAATCTGCTATTTCGACGCATTTTCAGGCATCAGCGGTGACATGACCGTGGGCGCGCTGGTTGATGCCGGCGCGGACTGGGAAGCGCTCGAGTCCGCGCTGCGCAGCCTGAAACTGGAGGCGTCTTTCCGGCTGGAGAAGACGAAGCGCCGCGGAATCGCCGCCTCGAAATTCTCGGTTGATTTCGAGGAGCAGAAGAAGCACCGCCATTTGCCGCAGATCGAGAAGATCATCGCCGGAGCGGATCTGCCGCCGCGCGCGCAGCAGAATGCGATTGCGGTGTTTCGCCGGCTAGGGGAAGCCGAGGCAAAATCGCATGATGTGCCTCTTGAAAAAGTGCATTTTCACGAGGTAGGCGCGGTTGATTCGATATCCGACATCGTCGGTGCTTGCGTTGCGCTGGAACTGCTCGGCGTCGGAGAAGTGTGGGGTTCCCGCATCAATGTGGGAAGCGGAACGGCAAATACCGAACATGGAGTGTTGCCTGTTCCCACTCCCGCAACCGCAGAACTTTTGAAGGGCCGTGACGTTTACTCGGCGGGGCCCGAAACCGAGCTGACAACGCCAACCGGGGCCGCACTGTTGACAACGCTTTCGAATGGCTTCGGCGGTGTGCCGGCCTTGCGGGTCCTTTCGCAGGGTTTCGGCGCGGGGGACAAAGATTTCACCACGCACGCGAATGTTCTGCGCGTCCTGATCGGCGAACGCAGTAATGCTCAGGAATCGACTTCGATCACCATGATTGAAGCCAATATCGACGATTCGACGCCGCAGGTGCTCGGCTATGCGGTCGAGCGTCTGCTCGCCGCGGGCGCGCTCGATGTCACGCTGACGCCGGTCTTCATGAAGAAGAACCGGCTGGCGACCATGCTCTCTGTAATGGCTGTTCCCGAAATGGCTGAGGAACTCGCGGCGGTGTTGTTCGCGGAAACCAGCACGTTGGGGGTTCGCCTGATACCCGCCGAACGGCGTGTCCTGGCACGGCAGATAGCCGGGGTTGAGACCCGCTTCGGCACCATACATGTGAAGTTCACGGAAACCGGCAACATTGCGCCTGAATACGACGACTGCCGGCGCGCGGCCGATTCGCATGGCGTTGCCCTCCGCACCGTCATCGCTGAGGCAACCGAGGCTTTTCGCAGGCAGACCGAGATTTCGAAAACATGAGTAAGGGCAAGTACTACCTCACGACGCCGATTTATTACGTAAACGCGGCGCCCCACATTGGCCACACATACACGACCATCGCCGCCGAGACGATCGCGCGCCTCAAGCGGATGCAGGGCTTTGATGTCACGCTGACCACCGGCACGGACGAGCATGGAACGAAAGTAGAGCGCGCCGCCAGCGCACAGGGTAAATCGCCCGAGGACTTCGTCAACGTAATTTCAAGTGAATTCCGCGAGCAGTGGAAAAAGCTCGATCTGCAGATAGACCGTTTTCAGCGCACGACGGCGGTGAACCATGCCAGGTTGGTGAACAGCCTCTTCCAGGCGTGCCAGGCGAACGGATACATTTACAAGGGCACTTACACGGGTCTATATGCCGTGGTCAGCGAAGCGTTTGTGAACGACGCGAAGCCGGGCGATATCGATCCGGAAACGGGGAAGCCGTACGAAGAGCTGACCGAAGAGAATTACTTTTTCAGGCTTTCCGCCTTCACCGGCCGGCTGCTCGAGTTCTACGACCAAAATCCCGATTTCATTCAGCCTGAGATTCGCCGTAACGAGGTATTGGCGTTCGTGCGGCAGGGACTTGCCGACGTATCCATCACGCGAACTAGCGTCAAATGGGGGATTCCGGCCGAGGCGGATCCGGCACACGTCTTTTATGTCTGGTTCGATGCCTTGACCACCTATATCAGCGCGATTGGAGACGAGAACAGCGAACTCTGGCCCGCCGATCTGCACCTGATCGGCAAGGAGATTCTACGTTTTCATGCGGTCTACTGGCCGGCATTTCTGATGGCCGCAGGCTGGCCGTTGCCTAAAAGAGTGTTCGCCCATGGCTGGCTGCTATTTGAAAACGACAAGATGAGTAAGTCGCGCGGCAATATTGTGCGCGCGTCTCCTATTGCCGAGGTGATGGGCGCGGATGCGCTGCGCTACTTCCTGTTGCGCGAGATTGTGTTCGGACAGGACGGCAGTTTCAGCTTCGATGCGCTGGTTGGACGATACAATTCGGATCTCGCAAACGGGCTCGGCAACCTGGCGAGCCGGACGCTGAATATGGTCCAGCAGTACAGAGAAGGCGTTTTGCCAGGGTCCGCTGGTGACCCGCTGGTGCAAGAGCATGTCACAAAGGCGACTGCTGCCGCATTCGAAGCCTACGATCGCCTTGAGTTCTCTCGTGCGCTCGAAACCATATGGAGCATCGTCGCGGCGCTGGATAAGTTCATTGTGGAGCGGGCGCCATGGAAGCTCGTGAAAGATTCTTCGGCGGCGGCACAGCAGCGCCTGGACGAAACACTGTACACCGCAGCCGAGGCGTTGCGATGGCTATGCATCCTCGTAAGTCCGGTGTTGCCGCGTTCAGCGCAGGCGATCTGGACCCAGCTTGGCTTCGATGAACCAATCAGCCTCGCTCGAAGCGAGGATCTCTCGTGGGGACGGTTGCGATGCGGGCAGAGGATCGGCGCAATCGCACCGGTCTTTCCGCGGCTCGATGCTAAGCCGGCCATAGACAAGATGCAAGAGCTGGAGCAAGCGGAAAAGAACCGGCAGGCGGCTCTCTTTCAAGCGCAAACGCCTCCCGCAAGCGCAGCGGAGCCGGGCGAAGCGGACCAGAACCTGATCTCGATCGACGACTTTGCCAAGCTTGATCTGCGCGTAGGCGAGGTAACAGCCGTCGAAACCGTTAAAGGCGCGGACAAGCTGCTGCATCTGAAGGTCGATATCGGAGAAGCGCAGCCGCGCACTATCGTTGCCGGTATAGCGCTCGCGTACAAGCCGGAGCAGCTGGTCGGACGCAAAGTCGTGATTGTCGCGAACCTTCAGCCGCGCAAGCTGCGGGGACTTACGTCGCAGGGCATGATCGTCGCCGCCAGCACCGATGGAGGGCTTCCCGTTCTCGCCGGATTTCATGAAGATGTTGCCATCGGCGCTCGTCTCAAGTAGGCGGCGAGAGTGCATCTGGTCGACTCGCATTGCCACCTGGATGACGCGCAATTCGAAGCGGATCGAGATCAAGTCATCGAGCGCGCGCGTGCCGGCGGCTTGAAGTACGTATTAACGATCGGCACCGGAGAGGGACCTCCCGATTTGTCTCCGGCAATACGCATCGCTGAGCAACACGCGTTCGTGCTCGCAACGGTGGGGGTCCATCCGAATGATGCAGCCAAGGTGGATTCCGGCACTTTCCGAAATCTAGAGCAACTGCTCTTGCATCAGAAGGTCAGAGCAGTGGGCGAGATCGGATTGGATTATCACTGGGGCGTGCCGAAAGAACTTCAGCTACCCGCTTTTGAGCGGCAACTTGAGATCGCCGCCGAAGCGAAGATGCCGGTTGTCATTCATACCCGGGACGCCTGGCAAGATACTATACGGGTGCTTCGCGAACGTTGGGCGCGCAGCGGGCTGCCGTGCGTTATGCATTGTTTTACCGGAACGGCAGACCAGGCGCGTGAATGCCTCGATATGGGCTTTTACCTCGCATTCGGCGGCGTTTCTACTTTTCCGAAAGCATCAGAGATACGGGAGGCGGCGCGTATCACGCCAAGCGATAGACTGCTGCTCGAAACAGATGCTCCCTATCTCGCGCCTGTTCCCCATCGCGGCAGGCGTAACGAGCC
>JAFAMM010000149.1 GCA_019233375.1 Acidobacteriaceae bacterium | reverse complement strand
CAACGACATCCTGGATTTCGCGAAACTCGAAGCCAGGAAATTGAGCCTGGATCCAGTAGAGTTTGACTTGCGCCGGTCTGTACACGAAGTGGTGCGTTGCGTTTCGCTCCGCGCCAAACAGAAAGATCTCCATTTGTCGTGCCAGTTCCGCCCCGCGATTCCGGAGACCGTGGTCGGTGACCCTCTCCGCCTCAGACAGGTTCTCCTGAATCTGCTGGATAACGCGATCAAGTTCACTAGCGCCGGCGGTGTCTCTCTTCTGGTTACGCCTGAGGAGATTTCAAGCGATTTCGCGATCGTCCGCTTCGCGGTTTCCGATACGGGGATCGGGATTCCGTTCGAGAAGCAGAAAACGATTTTTGATGCCTTCTGCCAGGCCGACACCTCTTCCACGCGCAGGTACGGAGGGACCGGGCTCGGCCTCACCATTTCGTCCCAGCTGGCCGAGATGATGGGTGGAAAACTCTGCGTCGAGAGCGTTCCAGGTAAAGGCAGCACGTTCTATTTCACGGTCCGCTTTGAGCTGCAGCCTCACCCGTACGCAGTTGAGCTGGATACCGCGGTGGAGGCAACCACTCTGGCATGATTTTCGGCTTTAGCGGGAACGGATTCCCGGTCAACACGTCGAAACCAGCAGAACGGATTTGGGGTGAAAATCGCCGAAACCCGCCCAGTCCGATATACTTTAGATAGCCTCTATCCACCTCAGATTATGAACAGCCGCTTTAAATGGACCGTCGTGGGGTCGTCTACCTGCGTGGTCGTTCTGCTCCTCCTGGGCGCGCGCAATGGCCGGGCGGTGGCAACCGATGACGTTTACGGGCATCTAAAGGTGTACACAGAGGTACTCGAGCGCATAAAGCTTGAGTATGTAGAAGAGCCCAACATGAAAAACGTGAGTTTGGGCGCTATCAACGGTCTTCTCGAATCGGTCGATCCGTTTGCCAGCTATCTCAGTGCTGACCAGTATCGCCAATACGAACAGAACCGCGACTCCGGTAAGCCTGGCGTCGGTCTTATTCTCGCCAAACGCTATGGATACGTCGCCGTCGTCGACGTGCTTCCGGGCTCTCCGGCCGAGAAGGCCAACATCACAAGCGGCGATCTGATCGAAAGCATCAATAACGTGGCGACACGCGACATGCCGCTGGCCTATGCGGAGGAATTGCTACGCGGTGATGCCAACACTTCCGTGCAGCTGACCATCCTGCGGCTGCGGAACCCCGATCCGCAGAAAATATCACTGACGCGAACCAAGGTCGCCTACCCGGACGTCGTCGCCAAAATGCTGCCCGAGAACGTGGGATACCTGCATGTTACAAGCCTCGCTGACAATCGCGTAGAGACGACTAAGGCAAAGCTCCTCGAACTGAAGAAACAGGGCGCGAAGTACATTGTTCTGGATCTCCGCCACTGCTCAACTGGAGACCAGGCTAACGGTATCCCGCTGGCCAACCTTTTCCTCGATAAAGGCGAGATCACTTACGTTCAAGGTCAAAAATCAGAGCGAAAGCAGTTTGATGCTCAGGCGGGCGATGCCTTCTGGAGTGGTCCGCTGGTTGTCATCACAGATCGTGCTACCGCCGGCGGCGCCGAAATAGCAGCGGCCGCCCTGCTTGATGATAAGCGTGCTCAGGTCGTAGGTGAGCGGAGCTACGGTGATGCCAGCATCAGAAAGACCATCCAGATGGATGACGGCGGCGCGATCATTTTGTCCGTTGCGAAGTACTATTCGCCCTCGGGAAAAGCGATTCAGGACACAGGAGTCGTCCCCAGCGTGCAGATCGCCGAGAACGATAACTCTCCCGAGTTAGACCAGGACGGGAACCCGATTCCCGGTACCGCGCCCAGGAATACGGAAGATAATCTGCTCAAACAGTCGATTGACCTTGTTACCGGTAAAACCACCATAGCGCAGCTCACGAACTCTGACAACGAACCGGTGATGGGAACACATCCAATCGAACAGAAGCAGCCAAAAATTCCTGAGCCCCAACAGTAGATTTTAGACAGAACACAGCGTTATGCCTCTGTACGAATATCAGTGCGAAAAGTGCGGTGACTTATTCGAAGCGATGCAAAAATTTTCGGACGAGCCTCTCACCGTGCATGACAAATGCGGTGGTCCGGTTCACCGGCTCCTCTCCGCTCCTGCTCTTCAGTTTAAGGGCAGCGGATGGTATATCACCGATTACGCCAGAGCGAACAAGGCAGGTTCCAACGGCTCGCCGGGCAAGTCGGACACGGCGGAATCAAAGCCGGCATCGGGTGAAAGTTCAACCGCATCTTCGAGTTCGGACACTAAGCCCGCGTCGTCGAGCACTTCAACGGAAAAGAAATAACCCTTCCATTCAAGCGCTTGCGCGTTTGTTGTTCCCGAGCGCCTCGTTCAGTGATCCCTGCCGATAGCCCTCCAGATCGAGGGTCACGTAGAGAAATCCGAGCTGTTTGAAGATAGACGTGAACTTCTGCGCGCACTCGGTCGTAAGCGCGCGCGGCAGTTCGTCCTTCGCGATCTCGAGCCGCACCAACTCGCCGTGAAATCGCACTCGAAACTGTTTGAAGCCCAGTGCACGAACCGCCTCTTCCCCCTGCTCAATGGTGCGAATCGTTTGGACGTCCACGGGTGTGCCGTACGGAACCCTCGAACTGAGGCACGCAGCCGCAGGCCGATTCCAGGTGGATAACCCGGCGCGCCGCGATAACTCTCGAATTTCTGCTTTCGTCAGGTCCGCATCTACCAGCGGGGATCTTACGCGATGCAATTTCGCCGCGTGCTGGCCGGGACGGTAATCGCCTAAATCATCCTTATTGACGCCGTAGATTATGTGCTCATAGCCGCGCTCCGCCGCGTAGGATTCAAGACGCGTGAATAACTCATCTTTGCAGTGGAAGCAACGGCTTTTGTCGTTTTTGACGTATTCAGGATTATCAAATTCATACGTCTGCATGTACTCATGCCGGAACCCGCATTCGAGTGCGAACTCCTCCGCATCACGCTTGTGCGACGCGGGAATCGACGCCGAGTCAGCCGTAATGGCGACTGCATCTTCACCCAACGCCTGATGCGCTGCCCAGGCAAGGTATGCAGAATCGGTGCCACCGGAATAGGCGACGATTACACGACGCAGGCTCCTGAGCTGCGCGAAGAGTGCTTCTTGCTTCGCGGCCAACTGCTCCGGGTCAAAACCGGCGCTGGGCTGAAGTGTCACAAGAGCCGCCATACCTGAAGTATATAAAGCGAGGGGAGGGCGACAATTTTCCGCCGTCCTCCTAAGCTGAAACCCGACCGCTAAGCGATGATGGCTTATTGAAGCGGTAGCTCGCCTGGTTTGCCGTTCCCGTTCTCTTCTTCGGATTCGGGGATGACGGAGGCAGCTGCTACCTGGTCGCCCTCCTCCATGCGCACCAGTCGAACTCCTTGGGTCGAGCGGCCGGCCTGCCGAATCTCACCGGATTCCAGCCGAATGATCTTGCCGTCTTTGGTAACGATCATCAGATCGGTGTTCTCTTTGACGGAAAGGACCGCCACAACCTTGCCCACTTTCGCGCCGGTCTTCATATTGATGACACCCTTGCGCCCTCGTCCGGTCAGCCGGTAATCTTCAAGCGGCGTACGTTTACCGAAACCGTTTTCCGAAATGGAGAGAATCAGGCCTTCTTTCTCGACGATCTCGAGCCCAATCAGGTAATCGCCTTCCTCCAGGTCCATCGCGCGCACTCCGCGGGCCTGCCGGCCCATGGGCCGTACTTCGTCTTCATTGAACCGAATGGCCATCCCCTCATGCGAGCCGAGGAAGATGAAATTCTCGCCCGAGGTAATCGCGGCTCCAAGCAGTTCGTCGCCATCATCCAAGGCCAGCGCAATAATGCCGCGTGACAACGGATTGTCGAACTCCGTCAGCTCACACTTCTTGATCACGCCCTGGCGCGTCACCATCACGATAAACTTGCCCGGCAAGAACTCCTTAACCGGAAGAAACGCCTTGACACTTTCGTCTGGCAGCAGGCTGATCAGGCCGGAGATATGTTTGCCTTTTCCTGTCGTGCCGGCGTCCGGTATCTCGTAAATCTTCAGCCAGTAAACACGCCCTTTGTTGGTGAAGATCAGGAGGTACGCATGCGTGGATGCGATGACGAGATGCTCGACCACGTCTTCTGATCGTGTACCCATCCCAATGCGGCCTTTGCCGCCGCGCAATTGCCGGCGATACGTGTCGACCGACGTTCGTTTGAGATACCCACCACGCGAAACCGTCACCGCAACGTCTTCCATCTGGACCAGGTCTTCCAGACGGATCTCCCCGGTGTCTTCTACGATCTGCGTCCGCCGTTCGTCTCCGAACTCTTTTTGAACTTCTTTGAGCTCTTTAACAATGACGGCCTTCAAAACCTTTTCTGAACCCAAGATTTCGAGATACTCCGCAATAAGCCGCTGAATCTCGGCGAGATCGTCAAGGATCTTCTGCTGCTCCATTCCCGTGAGGCGTTGCAGTTGAAGTTCGATGATCGCCTGGGCCTGTCTCTCGGTAAATTCAAACCGGCTGACAAGCCCGTCACGCGCCTCCTTCGGCGTTTTTGCGGCGCGAATGAGCGTGATCACCGCGTCGAGATTTTCCAGCGCCTTCTTGAAGCCAAGCAGCAGGTGCTCACGCTCGCGCGCCTTGCGGAGCAGATAGTCCGTTCGGCGCCTTACCACGTCAACGCGATGATCGATAAACCGCTTGATGACGTCGATCAGGCCGAGCTCGCGCGGTTGACCGTTGACGATAGAGAGCATGATGACGCCAAAGTTCACCTGCATCTGCGTCTGCTTGTAGAGGTTATTGAGGACAACCTCGGCCTGCTCGCCGCGTTTCAGCTCAAACACGATCCGCATGCCGTCGCGATCGCTTTCATCGCGGGGGTCGGAGATGCCTTCCAGCTTCTTCTCCGAAATGAGGGCCGCCACATGCTCGATCAGCCGCGCCTTGTTCACCTGGAACGGAATCTCGGTGACTATGATCGCCTCGCGGTCTTTGCCGATCTTTTCGGTGGCGGCCTTGGCGCGCATCTTGAGACTTCCGCGCCCCTTTAAAAAGTAGTCGTAGATGCCCTGACGGCCGAGGATGAAACCGCCCGTCGGAAAGTCCGGTCCGGGCACCATTTCGATGATCTTTGAGAGCGGCGTGTTGGGATCGTTCACGAGCGCAATTGTTGCGTCCACGATCTCCCGCAAATTGTGCGGAGGAATATTCGTCGCCATCCCGACCGCGATACCTGAAGATCCGTTGATCAGCAGATTCGGAACGCGCGTGGGCAAAACCTCAGGCTCTACCTCGTTATCGTCGTAGTTCGGCTTGAAATCGACCGTTTCTTTATCGATGTCTTCCAGCACGGCTCCGGCAATGCGCGAAAGCCGCGCTTCCGTGTACCGCATCGCCGCCGGAGGATCGCCGTCTACCGAGCCGAAGTTGCCCTGCCCATCGACCAGCAGATAGCGCATGGAGAATGGCTGTGCCATGCGCACCAGCGCGTCATACACCGGCACATCCCCGTGCGGGTGAAACTTACCCAGAACGTCGCCCACGATTCTGGCGCATTTACGCGGCGACCGGTTGAAATGCAGGCCCATCTCGTGCATCCCGTAGAGAATGCGGCGATGCACCGGTTTCAATCCATCGCGCACGTCAGGCAGCGCGCGCCCCACGATCACGCTCATCGCGTAATCGAGGTACGAGCGCTTCATCTCGTCTTCGATATTGATGGGGATCAGGTTCTTGTTGTCGCCGGGCGGAAATATGGCGCCGCTCGACCCGTCGTGATCGGCCAAAGAGGACTCCTAGAAATTGACTGATAAGTTTTCGGCTGCAAACGATTGCAAAGGCGGGAACTTACGGCCAATAGATCTTCACCCTCAATTTTACCAGCTTCGGCGCACCGGAGACAGATTTTCCCGCATCTTATTGAAGAAACGTCCTATTCCGGTACACTGAGAGTATCCCCAGAGAATGCTATCGATCGTTATCCCCATCCACAACGAAGAACCGGCGATTCTGCCCCTGTACGATCGCCTCACGACTGTTCTCGAACAACTCCACCGCCCTTACGAAATCCTCTTTATCGATGATGCTTCGACCGACCGCAGCTTTGATCTGCTCGCGAACCTGGTGGAGACCGACAGTCATCTGAAAGTCGTACGTCTGCGACGCAACTTCGGCCAGACAGCAGCTTTAGCCGCCGGTTTCGACGAGGCACAAGGCGAGATCATCATCTCGTTGGACGGAGATCTTCAGCACGATCCTGATGACATTCCGCTGCTGCTCGAAAAAATCGACGAAGGCTACGACATTGCAAGCGGCTGGCGCAAAGACCGGGTCGATAATGCCGTCACCCGCAAAATTCCATCGCGCATCGCGAACTGGATGATGAAGCGGGCGTCCGGCATCGACCTCCACGACTTCGGAACGACATTCAAAGCATATCGGGCGGAAGTACTGAAAGACGTGAACCTGTACGGAGAGCTGCATCGTTTTATTCCGGCGCTAGCGAGCTTTTACGGCGCGCGTATCGCCGAAGTACCGATCAAGAACGTCGAGCGTCCGAACGGGTCTTCACACTACGGCCTTTCGCGCACGTTCCGGGTCTTTTTCGACATTCTTACGATCAAGTTCCTGCTCCGGTATCTGACCCGTCCCATGCACTTCTTCGGCAAGTGGGGCGTGGCGGGCATTGGTCTGGGCAGCATCGTCCTGCTCTGGATGCTGGTCGAGAAGATTCTCGGCCAGGACATTCTGTCCCAGCACGGGCCGCTCATCGTCGCCGGCGCGCTTCTTTGGTTTGCCGGTCTGATGCTGTTCAGCACGGGTCTGATCGGCGAAGTGTTGATGCGAACATATTTCGAGAGCCAGGGCCGCCGTATCTATGCCATCCGCGAAGTGCGCTGCCGCCGCGAGCAGTTGGTGGATGGCACTCGTTAACAGATACGACGGAATCATCTTCGATTACGGCGGCGTTCTGGTTCAGCATCAAACTGAGGAAGACCAGAGGCGTCTAGCTCAGCTAGCCGGCGTGCCCGCTGACAATTTCACGGATCTGTACTGGGCGACGCGCGCCATCTATGACAAGGGCGAACTGACCGCTGCTGATTATTGGCGGGACCTGGCGCGTGAAGCCGGTGCGCCTGAGCCTGACCAGATCACAATTGACCGGCTTACCGAACTCGACACCGAAAGCTGGATGCAGTTCGATCCCGCAATGTGGGAGTGGGTGAACGAACTCCGGGCCAGCGGCCGGCGTGTCGCTATTCTCTCCAATATGCCGCGCGATCTTGGCGAAGCGCTGCGCAGCCGTACCAATCGGCTCGAGCAATTCGATCAGGTTACGCTGTCCTATGAGATCAACGCGGTAAAGCCGGAGGCAGAAATCTACGAGCACTGTTTGGAAGGGCTGAACACAGCGCGTGAACGCACTCTGTTTCTGGACGACCGGATAGAGAACGTGCACGGCGCGCAACTGGTCGGAATCGCGGCTCAGCATTTCGTTGCCCGCGATGATATGCTGCTCCGGCTCCGCAGTTGAGCACTGCTCAGGACGCGCTGGCAGCTCGATTCCAGTAACTTTCGAACAGTCCGGACATCGCTTCGCCGAAACCGTCATGTTCGAAAACGACTGACGTCCAGGACGGCCTCGTGCGCACAGGATCGAGCAGTGCAACTAACCCGCACTTACCATCAAACAGGGCAAGCTTCAGCGGCAGCCTCTCGTAGAACAGGATGTCTACGCCCGCTGCCCGGTACTCCTGCAAACGATCGCGGTGCTCGTTATCGATATCCCCCGCCTCGATCAGAATGCGCGATCGCACACCGCGCGCGGCAGCGTCCTTGACCATCTGCTCATCGAGCGGGTCCACCGCAAACGGCGGCCTTGAAAACTCTTCGTAATGCTGCGCCACGCCGCTCAACATCCGCCGGTAGTGAATGGCCGTTTGCGTGGGATCATTCACCAGACTGAGAAAGTCGAGCGTGCCGCGGCCGTCCTGGCCGGCGAGATACGCACCGCGCAAGTCCTCGATAAGTCCTGTCGCAAGCCGCGCCTGCTCAGTCAATTCGCTGTTGAGAATCCTGGTCCGGCGGGCAAGATACCCCGGAATGGCCAGATTCGGATCCACGGCGGAAAAGAGCTTCGTCTTCTCCTGGATGACTTGCGCGAACCCCTTCTCGACCAGGCTGTCGAGCACCTCGTAAATCTTCTGCCGGGGAACATGGGCGCGTGCCGCCAATTCTAAGGCCTTAAATCTTGGATGCCCCATAAGCACCAGGTAAGAACGTGCTTCATAGGCGTTCAGCCCCACCTGCTGCAGTTTGCGCCAGCTAAGTTGGAAATCTCCTGTAATCGCTTCCTGCGCTTTCACGAACCGAGAACATATCACAGCTTGGTTAGAAGTGGATACCGCCGCTGCAAACAAGCACTTCGCCCGTGATGTAGTCAGATAGGGGGGAGCAAAAAAAGAACACCGCATTCGCGGCATCATCGGGAGTTCCCAGACGGCCCAGCGGGATCATGCGAGCGGCTTCCTCTCTCACCTGCGCCTGCATTCCAACACGTACTCGCCGCTCGCCGATCGCGATGTTTGTTTCGGCATCTTCCATCGGCTTGATCAAACGCGTATCGATGAGGCCAAAACCAACCGCATTGACGGTGATGTTGTAGCGCCCCCATTCTTTCGCGAGCGTCTTTGTCAATCCGACCACGCCAGCTTTGCCGGAAGCGTATCCGATCTGCCCGGCATTGCCATCGAGCCCAGAGATCGAGGTGATATTCACCACTTTGCGGGTCATGACGCGGCCGGCGTCTCGCTCCTTTTTGGCAGCGTCGCGCATCCAGTGAGAGGCAGCCCGCAGCATGCGAAACGGAGCTACAAGGTGAATGTCCAGCATCGCCTGAAACTGCTCATCGGAGGTCTTTTGGATCACGCTGTCCCACGTATAGCCAGCGTTGTTCACGACGATATCGACTGAACCAAAAGACTGCACAACGTGCGAGACAGCGGATTCCGGAAACGCCGGATCCGTCAGGTCACCAGCGAGCGTACTGATCCGGCTGTGCCCGTTTTCGAGCTTGTCTTTCGTTTCCCGCAGCGCGTCCTCATCGACGTCGATCAGCAGAACTGCTGCCTTCGCTTCAACCAATTTCTTAGCGATCGCCCGGCCTATGCCGCGTGCCGCGCCAGTGACCACGGCCGCTTTGTTCGCGAGTGAGATATTCATGGGACAGTTTCGGGCGCACTGTATGCACGCGCTACACCGAGGGTCAGCATAGCAGAGCAATTCCCTAAAACAGCTGCATCTGAGATCCGGGCGGGAGTGGCAGGTGCGCCCGCTCCATGTCTCGCGCCGGGATGCCTGCTCTGAGGCGTATCTCGCCAACCATAGTGCGAATACGCTCCGGGTACGAGCCGCGAAGGTAAGGGCTCTCGCTGAAAGTGCGCCTGTAGCGCTGCAGATGTTGGGGAAATTTCTCCGCTAGAAAGGGGAAGAATACCCGCTGTGCAGTGGGTTGAAGGAAGACAACGCTCGCTCCGAACTGGTCCGCGCCCGCGGCTTTGGCGGCGCGCGCCACACACTCGAGATTTTCCTCCGAGTCTGTGATCAGAGGAAGCACAGGATTGGCAATGACGCCAACGGCGACGCCCGCGCGCGCCAGTTCGGCGACAGCCTGCATGCGCAGATCAGGCCGTGGCGCAAAGGGTTCGATCAAGCGTGCAAGATCGCGATCCATGGTCGTGACCGTAAGGGTTACTCGGATTTCGTTGCTTTCCCCGAGGGCGCTAAGCACATCTACGTCGCGCGAAACCAGATCTGACTTCGTTGTGACAAACAGCGAAGTGCCGGTCAAAGGGCGGAGCGCCTCGAGGAGACGCCGCGTGCGGCGAAACTTCTTTTCCGCCGGCTGGTAAGGATCGGTCGCGGTCCCAATACCGATGATCTGGCCTGCCCGAACGGAGTTCAGCTCTTGTCTGAAGCCAGACTCGTCCCAATCTTTCGCGTAGATCTCTCTCTCGAAAAGGGCGGGGTCCGGACGTTCCATGAATTCGTGGGTGAAGCGGGCATAGCAGTACTTGCATCCGTATTCGCAGCCACGGTACGGATTGATGGACCAATCGAACGGAACTCGCTTCGAGTGACAACGGTTCAGCCATTTGCGGGTGGGCAGTGTTCTGTATTCGACCCGGCGTTTTTTGGCGAGGAGGTCGGATTCCGCAGCGGACCGGGCGATACCGACAAGCCTGACGAGATCGTGCACGAGAGGTACCTCGCTTCAGAACGATCTTCTCCTTTTATTCGCCTACTTGTCAAGAGATGTCAAGAGATCACAGCAAGCGGTCACGAGCGCAGCGGAGTCCCGCGTCTCGCGGTCACGGTCCCATTGTGAGCTAGTCACCGTTGACGAAGCGGACGACGGCGGTACCGAGGTGAATTTCGTCTCCGGATTTAAGGAGCACGCCGCGCGGGGTGCGGTGGACGGGCTGGCTCAAACCGTCTCTAACGATCCACAGCCCGCAGTTGGCGTCACCCTTGTAATAGCGATCATTTACCAGCCGGTAGGTTCCCGATTTGGGCGAATACAGAATGTGCGCATGCTCGCGCGACACCGAGCGATTGATCTCGTTTTCTTCGGTGAAGGCAAGGTCGTTCCGGCGTGACGGTCCGGAAGAGTGAAAGACTTCAGCCGTGCGGCCTATGTTCGTCCGGGGTTTTGAAATCGAAAGCTCGGGCTGATTGGCGGTGCCGTGTTGCACCACGAGACGGGCGGGACCGGTCGTCCCTGCTTGCTCGGCCTGCGCGTGTTCGAGACGAGTCTCGACGGAAAGCCATGCTTCCCCGCGCGCCGGAAGATTTCTGCTGGTTTGGATCTCGACGCGGAGGTTGTCGGCGAAGCGAAAATGAGAGCGAGTGAGCGCCGTTTTGATCTCTCCGGTGAGATAGCCAATTAGGAAGTCGCTGGCAAAGACGGGCGCCTGATCGTCAGGCACACCAAGCAGTCGAACGACGATCAGGTCGAATGGGAAGACGTTCCGTCCACCGACGCGATGGCTCTTAGCTTTGACGGCATCGAGCACCGCGAGGCGTATTTCAGCCAGCTCGGGAGCGTCCTTTGCGAGCCGATTGGCGCCGAACGGCGATTCGAAAATCGCCCGTCCCAATTTTTCGATCACATTGATTGCCATATCTCACCTGCCCTGAGGAGAATCATTCTCAATAACACCCAACTGCTGCGCTGCCTCTATTACCTGACGAGCAATAGGTGCCGCAACCTGGGCTCCGTAACCGCCGTGCTCGACGATCATCGCAAAGGCGATGCGCTTCGCGGGCGGCGCATCGTAGGGCGCAAAGCCGGCGAACCAGGAGTGCGGGTCGCCTGAATCGAGCTGCGCAGTACCGGTTTTTCCCGCCACGGTGATCTCTTCTCCGGCCATGGCGCTGCGCGCGGTACCCGAGGTCACAACGGATCGCATGGCGCGCGCCAGAAAATCTGCCGAAGAGACGGGAAGAACCTGTACTGCCGGCTCGGTGCGGCTGTTACTGCTATCAGAGACCCAGTGACCCTCCGGCATTATGCCTTCATTGGCGATCGTTGCAGCCACACGCGCCATTTTGAAGGGTGTGGCCACCACGGGGCCCTGGCCATATGCGGCAAACGGCAGCATCTTTTTAATTTCCTGCTCGCTTCCAGCGGTGATGCCAAGCAGACCGGCTGTTTGGCGCAGAGCATTGGTGCCGACACTATATACCCCCAGCTGCGCGAAGTAGGCGTTGCAGGAAACGGTGATGGCGCCCGCAAGATCGAGCGTACCGTGCACGCGGTCTTTAAAGTCGTCACGTATCGGCCTGCGCCATCCGGGAATAATGGTTCCGACGCGACCGTCGGGAAGACGGCGGCAGGCGTAGCGTTGAGACGTCACGTTTGGATTCAGGCGCAGGGCGGCGATCGCGGTGACCAGTTTGAAGGTCGACCCAGGCGGGTATTCGCCGTAGCGGGAGCGGTCAAGCAGTTCATCGGGCGTCGCAGTTCCCGCGGCGGGCGGGGCGGGCCACGTTACGAGGCTAAGAACATCGCCGCTCTGCGCATCCATGACGACCAGCGCTCCTTTCTTGCCCGCCTTCTCGAGAGCTGTCTTCATGATGTCTGTCAGCTTGAGCTGCAGGCGGATGTCAATCGTGGAGCGAACATTGCGATCGCGAGCGAGCAGCGATTGCAGCACGGGATTCGCACGCTGATGGCGGTAGCGAACGAAAGCGGCGAGATCAGAATAGTCGCGATAACCCTGTAGCTTCGTGTTCGAGTCGTGTTCGATGAACGAGACGTTCGTGGCGTGAAAGTTCTGTCCGGTTCGCAGGTCGCCGAGCACGTGAACGAGCGCGGGCCCGAACGGATAATGCCGGGGTTCAGTCTTCGAGCACGCTTGATCGATGTTAACGCCGAGGCGTTCGTAATCGGCACGGTAGCGCTTTAATTGAGACCAGTCGCTGGTGGCGAGTAGAATTCCGTTACGGTCATAGATATTGCCGCGCGGAATGCTGGCGGCAAGCGAGTTCAGGCGCGGATTATGCTGCGGGCGCTTAACGCCATCGGAAGCGAATACAAAGGCATCGCGATTCAGGAGATCGCGATCATTCAGGCCCTGAATGTAGACAGCACGAGCGACGAGCGCGCACCCGCACAAGGCGAGACAGGCGCCGGCAACTCGCGCCGGAAGCTGCCACACAGACGCGATGCTGGGAGGCTCAGACTCGCCATCTGCGGCTGGAACTGAGTACCGGGCCGTGGTGTTGGAGATGCTCAGCAGCACCGCGCAGATGAGAAAATTCGCGAGCATCGCCGTGTTCCCGGAACTCAAGAAAGGTGAAACGACGCCGGAGAGCGGAATCGCGCCCAACGCTCCTCCCGAAATGAGCAGCATTTCGAAGGCAAGCAGGACACCCAGGCCGGCACTTAGAAAAAACGCGTACTCATCTGGCGCTCGCAGTGCGATGCGAAACGCGCGACCGATGAGCAGGATAAAGAGCAGCGCGATGCTGATTACGCCGGGCAGACCCCATTCCTCGGCGATAGCAGGAAGAACCAGATCCGTGTGACCGGCAGGGATGAGGCCGGGATCGCCCCAGCCCGGTCCCGAACCCCACGGACCGCCGGTGGCGAAGGCCCATAGCGAATGCGCAAGCTGATCCCCGCCGTGCACATCGTTGTTCCATGGTGAGAGCCACATGGAAACGCGATCAACGACTGTATGCGGATGGCCGAAGTGGTTGCCGGCGATCACCCCGCCGACAAGCAGGAACACCCCGAGCAGCGCGAGGCCGGCACGGTTGCGCGCAATAGCGTAGAGCGTGAGGAACAGCATTCCGATGACGAGCGCCGGACCCATATCTTTGAGCAGAAAGAAAAATGCCAAGGCGCAGGAAACGGCGCACATCACGGGCAGGACGTGCGCCACGCGAGGTAAGCGCAGGAACCGGAGGGCTCGCGGGACAAACCGCTTCTGGTTCAGGTCGCGCAGACGTTCCCAATTGGCAGCGAAATAACCGGCCATGAAAAAAACGAGGAGAATTTTGATCGCCTCGACGGGCTGAAAGGGACCGAGATTGACTTTGGCATCACTGCCAGTAGGTCCCGACCCCAGGACAATCAAAGCGCAGAAAAGAGCAAGCGAGAGAAGCAGAGGAGTATAGATCCAGCGTGAGAAATGCCGGTACTGGAAAGCGCGGAGCAGCGGCAATAACAGCAGCGAGCAACCGGCCACAACACCGAAGGCGAATTTCCGGAATTCAAGCGTGTCACGCAGAGGATCTCGAAGGCTGACCATCAAAATGAGTCCGATGCCGGTAAGAAGTTGAAGCGCGGGTAGGAAAACGGGATCGCCGCGAAACTTGAGTAGCCGCCAGGCGAAGTGCACGAGCCAGAAGCTTGCTAGATACAGCGCAATCCATTCGCCGTATATATGGAGAAATTGGCTGGGAGTTCTTACAATGAGCAGCGGCTTGAGCTTCCCGAGAGGGAGCAGGGCGGCGGAAGGATGTGCGGGGCTTAAGCCCCGCGCGGGCTGAAGCCCACCCTCCCGTAAACGCGCCAGGGCTCCGACATTCGGTAACGGTTTGTGGCGCTGGATAAAATCGAAGACCTGCTGCGTGGCGTCGATCTGCAAGACGGGCGCGAGCTGTTCCGGGCTATCAACCGTATTGATGTTGACGAGTTCGCCGTTTGCGATGCGCGCGATACTTTCGTCGAAGTCCTGCGTTTTCGCCAGAAGCACCAGCCCGAGCCCGCAAGCGACCAGAAGAGAGGCGGCGAGCAGCCACCAGAACTCGCGTTGACGCTCGCGCGGCTTCACCTCAGCTGCGGCGACGCTGAGTGCGACTGTGGTTTCCCAGCTCTTGGTTATTGCCATAGATGCTGCATGAGGTGTTTGATGGACTTCTGCTGCTTGTGGGCGGAGGCCGGCAAGGATGCGGTTTCCAATTTGCTCTCCTCGTTTTCGTCTTGATACACGCGCTCGAGGCTGGTGCTTACGTTAGAGAAGCCGGCGATGGGCTCGTATAGCAGGCGGGCCCGGCGAGTATCAGCCCGGGCCAATTCCAGCCATTTGGCAGCCTGAGCCTTATCATCACCGCTGTTGCGCGCGCGGGCAAACTCCCATTTCGCGCGGAAGAGAAAGCCGTCGGCCTGCTCTTCAGCCTCGCGAGGGCCGGACTGGTAGCCGAGCCGCTGCGCTTCGTGAAACTCGGCCATGGCTTGACCGATATTGTGCAGAGCGTAGACGTACACGCGGGCAAGGCCAAGGTGAGGATCAGGCGAGCGCGGCAGATACGATTCTGCCTGCCGGAAACTCGTCACACTCAGGAGAGCCTGCGGGACTCTGGGATGCTGCGATAGATTCGCGTAACCCTCGCATAACGCCAGCTTGCCTTTGAGTCCGGGATCGGATGGGGAAATCTCCAGGGCGTGCTGGTAGCACAGGCGCGCTTTCGCCCAGTCGAAGTCACTAAGCGTCGCGTCGGTACTGCCGCGGAATGTGTCCAGAATATTGTCGCCGGCGGCAACCAGGTTCGCCCGTACAGACGTATCGAGCGATAGCGCCGGCCAGACTCGCATGACTGCGCTGTACCGCTTTTTCAGGGTCTGATAGAGGTTCCATTCTGAATTCAACAGACTCATATCTTCGTGTGCGTAATCCTTGCGGACACGTAAGCGCGAAGTAACGGAGCGGACATGGTAGTAATAGCCGACGGGCATGAACAGCAGCAGGCCTGCGAGCATCCCGGCGAGCAGCGCGACCGCTACGTTGCCGAAATCGGAGCGGAGCTTGCGTTGAGGCAAAGCCTGCTTCGGAGGTTCTTGCTTGTTAGCGAGCTTGGTCGCGGCGGTATTCGGCCGCTCTACAGTTTCGTTCGATTCAGCCGGAACAGGCTCGAGCGCGGCGACGCTCGGCCGATCTTCGATGAACGCCTGCAGGTCTGCCTTGAAGCTCTCGGCGGACTGATACCGCTGGCTCAGGTTGCCCGCGAGAGCCTTCCCGATAATGGCCTTGAGTTCATCGGGGCAGCCGGGAGGTAAGGCGCGCGGGGGACGCAGAGATTGAATCAGATTTTCCAGCTTGCGCGTGTCTTCCGCCTGATAAGGCGGCGAACCGGCAACCATTTCGTAAAGACTGACGCCCACGGCCCATAGATCGGAGTGCTGGTCAACCTGCGCCTTACTCAAACGCTCGGGAGAACAATAACTGGGGCTGCCTAGGTTGTGCCGCGTCAGATTGTGGGTTTGTGTGATGGCCTTGGCGATCCCGAAATCGAGCAGCCGGAGCTCGCCGGCGTCGCTGAGCTGGATGTTCGAGGGCTTGATATCCCCGTGGACCACAGCGGTCTTGCGGCCCTCGATCTCAGAGAGAAAGCAATGCAGGGTTTGAAGCTGATCGCAGATCTCGGCGGCGTAGCGGGCCGCGCGCTTCGGTTCCAGGCTATGTTCTATGCGCAGAACTTCCGCGAGCGTGCGGCCTTCAAAGTACTCCATCGAGACAAAAAAGCAGCCGTTGAACTTGCCGAATTCATAGACTTCCAGGATGCGGGCATCGAGACAGCGTAGTTGACGCTGAATCAGCGCGCCCCGCGACTCGGCTTCAATTGCGAGCTGCGTAAATTCGTCACCGGAGGGCTCGATAATCTTGAGCACGACCTGCCGGTTCATTTCGGTATCGTGTGCGAGATAAACGTCCGTCATGCTCCGGCTGAGCTTGCGCACGATTTCGTATTTCCCGAACTTTTCAGCCTGCACCATGCCGCGACCTCTTCAAAGCCTCACTGAGGCGCTGGTTCAGCGGTGTTAGGCGCGCGAGATTTGCCGCGCGGCTTGAAGCCCTGCCCGTGCTTGAGATCAGAGCCGTTATCGGAAACAGTGTTGTTGGTAAGAACAGGTTGCGCCGTGGGGCTGATCTCTATGCCGGGACGCGATGCATCGGGCGACGTGCCGTTACCAGTGACCGTGTTGCCGGAAAGGCTCGGGCGGCTTTGATCAGTAATGAGCGCGCCTGGGCCGGAGTTGTTGTGCAAGAAGTTTGCAAGCAGCCGCGGGCGCGAGTCGCCAGCGATCAGGATGCCGGCCTCGATGGCGCCGGAGATGTCCAGTTCATCGGCTTCTACAGAAGAGTTCTGAATGAACATGCCCACGCGCAGCGGGTGCGTGTCGTCGCCGGATACAGCAAGCCCCCGCACTCTGCCGCGTTGAATGCCGTCGGCGATAATGGCGACACCGGGGTAGGAAGTCGAATTGGGGTCACTCCGCACGACGGCTTCACCGGGCGCGACACCTTCGAGGTTCACATCTTCTTTGATACGCAAGGGGCCGAGGTATTGTCCCTTGGGAACTTCAATTGTGTCCCCGGCCGCGGCGATGGCCAGCGCTTTGATAATGCCGAGGGAATCCGTGGCGTCGACCGTAATGTGCCGCGGTGCGGCAGCGTGCGGCGGGCTGCTCTTCGGGACAAAAAGAGCACGCTGCCACCACGCAACCGCGAGTGCGGCCGATGCGCCCAAAATAAAACCGAGCGCGAGCCAAAAAAGACCTTTGAGCCAGGCGGGCCAACCGCGGCGAGTGTCGCGGATGCGCGTGATTTCATGCCGAGCGCGCGCGGGAGCCGCGGACTGAGGCAGCCGGCCGGCGAACTCCGGACCTGCAATCAGGATGGCGCTGATATTATCTTTACCGCCAGCATGATTGGCCGCTTCGATCAGGAGCTGCGTGGTGCGGCGGGCGTCGCCATCAAACTGATCAAGGATTCTTGCGATAGCCGCTGAGGTGAGAACGTCGCTTAGGCCGTCGCTGCATAAAAGCAAAGCGGCATCGTGAGGAAAGGTGAAGGCATAGATATCGATGAAAGCGGCATCGTCCGGCTGGCGCAGCGTTGACCCCACGTCGCGAAAGACCTCATTGCGGCGGGGATGACGCATGGCTTGCTCTTCGGTTAGCTGGCCACTATCTTCGAGCTCGCCAACTGGCGAGTGGTCAAGGGTCAATTTGCGAAGAAGATGATCTTTGAAAAGGTAGAGGCGGGAATCGCCGACGTGGCCGACGGTCACCTGATCCTCATATATGACGGCCAGAGTAAGAACGCAGGCCATGCCTTTCCAATCGGGATTTGCCTGAGCCGCGTTATAGATTCGATTGTTCGCGGCTGTAATAGCGAGACGGATATTGCGCTCGAGATCGATATCCGGGCGCGGCTTCAGTTGGGCTGCAATTTCGCGGACCGCGATATCGGCAGCGTGCTCGCCCGCGGCGTGGCCACCGAGCCCATCGGCGACAAGAAAAATGCCGAGTTCCTCTTCAATGAAGACACGGTCTTCGTTCACCTGGCGGTGAAGGCCGGCATCCGAGGCAGCAGCAGTTCGCCATGTCACGACAGTTTTCATCGCCGTCCCTGGCCGCGCCAACTGGCACCGACGAGACCGATCGTGAACACGAGAAACAGCAGGACGAAGGGAATGTGCGCGAAATACAAAAACGTCATGGCCGCGCCTCAAAGTTCATCGTGAGCACTCCGCCGACGCCGATCTCGGCACGATTCGGCAGAGGCTCCTCTATTGACTTGCGAAGTTTCTTTCCATTCACCCAGGTGCCGTTTGTGCTGGCGTCCGTTATGAAGAAGAGGCCCGTACCGGGATCACGGCGGATGACGAGATGCTCGCGCGAGACCTCATCGGAGGCATAGAGCGCGAGATCCATAGCCTGGTGGTCCGCGCCCCGGCCGACAGTCACCCGATTTTGCGTCACGATATAAACCTGACTGCCGGAATCATCGCGGTAACTGATTTCCGCATAAACGGCGCCGCTGCCGTTCGATGCGGGAACAGGCTGAGGTCCAGTCTGGCGGCCGGCGGTCGGTTCACGCTCCATCAAGGTGGTTTTGGTACCGCGGAACCCGGGTTGAACGACTTCGTTCAGCTCCGAGTGAATCTCGACATCGCCGGGCGGCACCTCCGGATCAGAGAGGAATTCAATGAACCAGTCCCGACACGCTATTTTGTACTCCTTGGCGGAGGCGGGACGTTTTCGCCGTCCGAAATGGGCTGCAGGGGCGTTCAGTTCCGACACGCGGGATTGAAGTGCGCGACGCGCGTCCTCGCTGACCAGCGGAAAGACGCCGTTCAGGGTTGCGTAATCGTCGGGATTGAGATAAACGGTGAAGACACACGGCAGCAGAACGCTGTAATTCATCTCAAAGCGTCCGAGTTCCATGTTGCGAATCAGTTCGTTGATGATGATATTCCCGTTTAGCTTTGGATCGATAAGTTTTTGCTTCTGACGCACTGATCCCGGCTCTCCCCTGAGAAATGACGTCCGGCCGAGGTCGGGGTTTCGGGGCGGGTCCGAAGCCGGCCGAAAATCAACAGCTTTTAATTTACGCGCGCGGGGGATTGAAAGTTCCCACCTGCAGTAGAGGGTATCGCAAAAATAGTTCATTCGGGCGGGCGCCGAGAGCAGCCGGACGCACGCGGGATATGACCGGAATCGTAGCTTCGGCGGCGATCAACGGGGCTTTTGCGGTCCTAAGCCCGGCCAGAAGCGTTTAGCCTAACCAGGCCGTTTCCATCATGAAGGCGCCCGAACTTAGGTTCATAGAGGTAAGGTTCCCGGCGGAGTCGCTGGCGTGACGAGAGAATCGGTGACGGTAAGGGTACGCACTTTCAACTCTCCGATCGTGAGATTGTCGATAGCAAATGACTTTACGTTCGCTTTCCCGACCCCGAGCCTGCCGATAACCAGGTTGCCCATAGCGAATGCGCCGACCGCAAATGCACCAACTGCCAGTGCCCCCAATGCATTCGCACCCACAGCAGCGCGGCCGATTGTGATTTGCCGGAGATTGTTGGTGTTCGTCATAGAATCGCCTCATTGTCCTCCCAGGAACTGATGTGCGGCAACAGGGCGGATTCAATCGGCAAATCGATATCGATGTCCTCAAGATCCGGATCTGTCAGGCAGGCCAGGTGCGCCGGCGTAAGGACAGGCACGGCGGACCTGGTGTTCTGGCCACAAAGTCCCTTGCTTTCACCCTCGGCGGCGTGCGTTCGCTTTTGGGATTTGCGGCTTGTCATCCTATGACCTCGTTTGTCACTGCCGCGACCACCCTAGCACGCGATTTTGTCGACACGAACAACCACAGGTTTAGAACGTGTTGCAGTGCCGCGTGCCCTGGTGGACACACTCTGACTGCTGTCAAAATCGCGTATACTGTTGTCAGTTACTGACAAGAAGTTCACACATGAGTAAACCAGTTGCCCTGCTGCAAGGCACGCTTGATCTGCTTGTTTTACGGATTCTCGCTCTGGAACCGATGCACGGCTGGGCAATCGCTCAGCGCATCCGGCAGATGTCGAGTGATGTACTGCAGGTAGGGCAGGGCGCGTTGTATCCATCGCTCCACAAATTGGAGCAAAACGGCTGGATCAGCTCCGAATGGGCGGTGAGCGAGAATAACCGCCGGGCAAAGTACTACAAGCTGACGAGAGCCGGGCGGAAAGCTCTCGAAAACGAAGTAGAGCAATGGGAACGGCTGTCGGGGGCGGTTACGGGTATCGTGCACGCCCGCTGATTACAGGAGAACCTATGCGCTGGCTCGACATCTTTCGTCTTCGTCTGAGATCAATCTTTAATCGCGGCAGCGTGGAGCACGATCTCGACGAAGAGTTGAGATATCACCTGGAACGCCAGATCGAGGAGGAGATCGCCGCCGGAAAGGCGCCCGAAGAGGCTCGGTTTTCCGCGATGCGCTCGATCGCAGCCCTAGAGCAGCGCAAAGAGGAGTGCCGGGATGCGCGGAGCGTGAATCTGCTCTCGCATTTCGAGCAGGATATTCGCTACGCGCTGCGTCAACTGGCCCGGAATCCGGGGTTTGCGTTCACTGCGGTAGCGGTTCTGGCGCTCGGCATGTGCGCGAGCGTTGCGATATTCGCGTTCGTGAATGCGGCATTGATCAAGCCGCTGCCCTACCGCGATCCGGGGCGTCTGGCCGGGGTCTTTGAGAGCACGCCTCAGTGCCCGCACTGCAATCTCTCATGGTTTGATTTCATCGACTGGAAACAGCAGAACAAAGTGTTTCGATCCTTGGATGTTTACCGAGATACGGGATTCATTATGGCGACGCCAGAAGGCGCGCGGCCCGCAACGGGGGCGCGGGTGAGCGCCGGGTTCTTCCGCACGCTTGGGGTCAAGCCGGCAATGGGGCGAGACTTCAATTCCGGAGAAGACCGGTTGGGAGCTCCGCGAACCGCGATGCTCAGTTACAAGGCGTGGAAGCAACGCTTTGGCGCGGATCGCAACGTAGTTGGAAAAGTGGTGACGCTCGATGGCGCCGGGTATGTAATTATCGGCGTTCTTCCGCGCGATTTCGAGTTCGCTCCGGCGGATTCAGCCGAGATATGGGCAACGATTGACCCGTCGCAGTCCTGCGAAAAAAGGCGAAGCTGCCATGGCCTCTATGGCGTGGGCCGGCTCAAGGACGGCGTATCGATTGAGAGCGCCTTGGCAGATACGAAAATCGTCGCCGCGCGGCTCGAAAAGCTGTACCCCGATTCAAACCGCGGACAGGGCGCCAGCGTTGTTCCTTTAACCGAGGTAATTGTGGGCGAAATACGTCCGATTCTGATGGTTCTACTAAGCGGCGCCGCGCTCCTGTTGGTAATCGCCTATGTCAACACGTCGAGTCTGCTGCTGGTCCGCTCAGAGAGCCGGAAGCACGAGATCGCGGTCCGCACCGCGCTTGGCGCCGGTAACGGGCGGTTGATGCTTCAATTCGTAACTGAAGGACTGGTTCTGGTAATCGCGAGCAGCGCGGCAGGTTTGCTGGCAACGCGCTGGGCTGTGCAGTTGCTTACCAAGCTGATACCCTCTAACCTGCTCGCAAGGATGCCGTTTCTGCAGGGCGTCGGACTTAACCCTCATGTTCTTCTGTTCGCCGCGGCGGTAGGCATAATGGCGCTGATTGTGTTCGCTCTCACGCCAGTGATTCATTTTGCGGGAAGCAGCGCGCACCATTTACAGGAAAGCAGCCGCAGCGTGTCAAGCCTCGCCTGGCGGCGGGTTGGCTCCAAACTGGTTGTTGTCGAGCTTGCGATTGCAGTGGTCCTGTGCGCCGGCGCGGGACTGCTCGGCAAGAGCCTACATAACCTGCTCACGGTAACTCTGAATTTCGATCCCGATCACCTGGCAACAGTGCATGTCGTGGCACCGCCGGACCGGTATGCCAATAAGGAGCAGCAGGTTGCGCTGATGCGCCTGGTGATCAGCAGGGTTTCCGCGATGCCCGGTGTGCAATCGGTTGCTAGCACCAGCCTTCTTCCGGTAACGATGAACGGAAACACAAACTGGATTCGCTTTGTGGGACGCCCCTACGATGGTAAGCACAATGAAGTGAACGCACGGGAAGTCAGCAGCGAGTTTTTCAAGACATTACATGCGCAACTGCTTCGCGGGCGTCTATTCACTGATGCGGAAGACCTGTCAAAGCCGAGAGTGGTCATCATCAATCAGGCGCTGGCCCGCGCATACTTTACGGGAGAAGATCCGATCGGGAAGCAGATTGGCAACACCGCGCTGGCACCAGATTCCATTCGCACCATTATTGGCGTCGTGGCGGATATTCGCGAGGCATCTTTGGATGCCGAGATCGCGCCGGCGGAATATGAACCAGCAAACCAGAATCCTGATTCCGAGTTTGCTCTGCTGGTTCGAACGTCGCAATCGGCGGAGTCCATGCTTCCGGCAATAACGGGGGTTCTCCACAAAATTGAGCCGGGGATGGTCACGCTCGACGAAGTTACTATGAGCCAGCGAATTGAGAATTCGCCCTCGGCGTATTCGCATCGCTCGGCGGCATGGCTGGTATCGAGCTTTGCCGGGCTGGCGCTGCTGTTCGCCGTGTTGGGGCTTTACGGCGTGGTTGCGTACTCGGTGGGACAGAGAACACGGGAGATCGGCGTGCGGATGGCGCTTGGGGCTGACCCGGCATCTGTGTACGGGCTGATTTTCCGAGAAGTTGTGTGGCTGGTTCTCGCAGGTACGGCGGCTGGGATAGCGACAGCTCTTGCCGGCTTCCGATACATGCACGACATGCTTTTTGGCGTGCAGTCCTGGGACCTCTCCACTATGGGTGCCGTCACGGCGATCCTGATTAGCACGACTCTGCTGGCGAGTTACTTGCCAGCGCGCCGTGCGGCTTCCGTAAATCCAACAGAGGCGCTGCGCGTCGAGTGACCCCGGATCCTAACGGTCCGAATCGACGCGATAGCGGATTGCCATCAGCGGCGCAGATGGTTGACGAGCACCCCGAGCTTGCTCAGAGATGGCGTCCTGGCTTGAATCCGAACGTCCAGATGTTCCGGAAACTCACTCCTCATCTTCTAACTGCATGTGGGCCTTTGCCGCGGCTATGATCTTGTCGGCTTGCGGACCCGGCACGTAGTCGTAGTGGTCGAATTCCATATGAAATGACGCACGGCCCTGCGTCTTTGAGATGAGATCGTTTTGATAATTCAACATCTCAGCCATGGGCACCTGCGCCCGGATCGTCTGCACATTCCCCTTCAGATCCATACCGGAAATGCGGCCGCGACGTCCATTGAAGTCGCTCATCAGATCGCCCGCGAATTCGGCCGGCGTCTCGACTTCCACTTGCATAATTGGCTCGAGAAGTCCAGGCTTGGCTTGCTGCATGGCTGCGCGGAAGGCTTTACGTCCTGCCAACTTGAACGCCATTTCTGAGGAATCGACGTCGTGATAGGAGCCGTCATCCAGCGTGACTTTGAAGTCTGTAACCGGGTACCCGGCAAGAAAGCCCTGCTCTGCCGCCTCCAGAATGCCTTTCTCGACGGCGGGTATGTATTGTTTGGGAATCGCCCCGCCAAATATATCGTTGACGAACTGAAATTTCTCGCCCCTCGGCAGCGGCTCTATGCGTATCCAGCAGTCACCGAACTGCCCGTGACCGCCGGTTTGCTTCTTGTGGCGCCCCTGAACGCGCGCAGTGCCGCGGATGGTTTCCCGATACGGAATTTTCGGCGCCTTCAATTCCACTTCCACTCCATAGCGCCTCTTCAGCCGGCTTACAACGACTTCCAGATGCTGCTGCCCATTACCCGCGAGCAGAAACTCCTTTGTCATAGGATCGCGATAGAAACGCAGCGATTGATCTTCCTCCAGAATCTTTGCAAGCGCCGTGCTGAGCCGGTCTTCGTCCTGGCGGGTTTTCGCGGAGATCGCATACGCAATCGACGGCTCCGGGATGTGCACCGCGCCGAAAGTCACGCAATTTGTCTTTTCGCATAGCGTGTCGCCGGTCAATGTCTCTTTGAGCTTGGCCACCGTGCCGATATCACCCGCTCTCAATTCGGTGACCGGCTGCATGGTTTTGCCGAAGGGCGTTGCGATGTGTGCCAGCCGCTCGTTAGTAGTGGAACGGACGTTCGTCAGGTGCGCATCGTCTTTCACCACGCCAGACATGACCTTGAAGTAGCTCACGCGACCGGCGAACGGATCGGCCGAGGTCTTGAATACAAACACTGACGGCGCTTCATTCGGAGCGATGCCCTTCTTGATCTCTTTTCCATCCTGAGAAGCGGGCATTTCCGGCCGCTGCAGCGGAGAGGGAAAAATCTCGGCGATGAAGCTCATCAGCAGATCGGCTCCGACGTTCTGGACGCTCGCCGCGCAGAGGATCGGAAAGATGCGGCGCTGTTTCACTGCTTCCTGCAGACCGCTCACAATATGTTCGCAGGGCAGCGTTCCGGTAGCGAAGAACTCTTCCATGAGTTCGTCATTGCCTTCGGCCACCATCTCAACTAGCGCCTCATGCGCGGCGGACGCGGCATCTTTCATGGAGTCCGGAATATCGCCTTCTTTGCCTTTGCCATCACCGCCCGCGCGATAACACCAGGAGCGCATCCGTATCAGGTCAATGATGCCGGTAAAGTTCTTCTCACTGCCAATCGGTAGCTGCACCGGCACCGCGCTGCGACCAAACGTTTCGTGAATGCCTTCCACCACGCGTTCAAAGGAAGAACGTTCACGGTCAAGCTTGTTGACTATCAGGCCGGCGGGCAACTCAAACTCCGCGGCAAACTTCCACACTTTTTCAGTGGAGACTTCAATGCCCGCGACGCCGTCAAGAACGGTCAGCACCCCATCGGCGGCCGCCAGCGCCGCTCGTGTGTCATTCAGGAAGATGTTATATCCCGGAGTGTCAATCATATTCAGCTTGGTCTTCTGCCAAGCGAATGCCGCCACGGCCGACGTGATACTTAACTTTCTCGCAATCTCCTCTTCATCGAAATCCGTGATTGTGTTGCCCTCATCCGGCTTCAAGTGCCTATCCGTCGCACCCGCGGTGAAGAGCATGGCAGAGGCTAGGGCTGTTTTTCCGCTGTGACCATGTCCAATCAACGCCAAGTTCCGAATGTCGGAACTCTCGAAGACCCTCATAAGTGAAATCCTCCACAGAGAAATTCTGTTGGACGGCGGCCCGTCGGCCGCCCGAAGCCGAGAGGATATCAAACCGGGTTTCACGGTCTTTACAACACGGTGACGGCTGGTTTACGCCGGATGATCTACCACGCGCGCAAAACGGTCGCGGGGTTGAGCGCACCGCCCGGACAGTCTTGAACTTCGTCTCCATTACGGTGGCGCGCAACCGCGCCCTTTGCGCGCTAGGCCATCCGTTCTGAGGCAGCTACGTCCGGAGATACGTCGATCAGGGGATTGTAAGTCAAAATGCGGCCGCAGCTCTCGCAGAACATAATCTTGTCGCCGCGCCGCAGATCCTGAAAAAACTGCGGGCGGAGCGTGATCTGACATGCATCACAGCGTCCTTCGGTGGCATCGGCGATGGGTGTGTTCTTCGTCTTTTTCCGGATCCGTTCGTAGGTTGAATAAAAAACAGGCGTCATCTCCGCAACCACGGAGCCGCGCTCTGCCTGCTTCGCTTCAAGCTCGCGCTTGTCTTCGGCTGTACGCTCGCGCGCGCGCGATTTCTCGGCTTCCACGTCCTGCTGCTCTTTCTTGAGCGCGGCTTCGGCTGCCTTCTGATTTTTTTCGAGCGGCTCGGATTTCTCCATGAGATCCAGAATCTTGTCCTCCGCCTTTCGCACCTCCGCTTCGGCATAGGCGATCTCATTCTGAAAGGCCTTGTACTGCTCGTTTGTTTTGGCCTGCAGCGTCTGGTCTTTCAGCTTCGAAATCTTCTGTTCGTGAACCTGAATGTCGCCTTCCAGTTTCTTCCGGTCACGCTGGTTAGCGGCAAGCGCCGCTTTATCGGCCTCGAGCCGGCGTGTATGTGTCTCGAGTTTCTTTTCAATTTCGGCGATGTGTTTGGGAAGCGTCGCGATCTCGTTCTCGAGACTCGCTATCTTGCGGTCCAGCGCCTGGAGACGCAGCGCAAGAGCAAGATCCTGCAGCATTAAACCACGATCCTAGCACGCGCCATCACGCGTCTGTTACAACGCGGCATAGTCTTCCAGGAATTTGGCGATTGTCCGGATGCCAAGGTAATAATTGGCGATTCGATATTTCTCATTCGGCGAATGCAGGCCATCATCCGGCAATCCGAAGCCCATCAGCACGGTCGGAATGCCGAGTTCGCTCGCAAACTCACCCACGATGGGGATTGAGCCGCCCCCGCGCACGAACACAGTCTCCTTGGCCAGAACGTCGCTGAATGCCTTGGCCGCCGCCTCGATGGCGCGGTGATGCGGATTCACCAGGGTCGCCGGGCTCGCGCTCAGCACACGGACCGCCGTCCGAATGCCCTCCGGTGTGTTTTGACTGATCCACTCTTTGACCGCAGCCACCACTTTTTCCGGCTTCTGCTCCGGAACCAGCCGCAGGCTTACCTTTGCTACCGCCTTGGCGGGGATCACCGTCTTTGCTCCCGCGCCCGTAAAACCGCCCGCGATGCCGTGCACCTCGAACGTGGGCCGGGCCCAGACACGCGCGAGCACCGATTGATCCGGCTCCCCCGTAAGCGCGCTCGAACCGATGTGCTGCAGAAACTCCTTCTCAGTGAACGGCAGTCGCTTCCAACTTTCTACTTCCACCGGATCGGGTGTGGACAAATCGTCGTAAATACCCGGAATCCGGATTCGTCCTTTCTCATCTTTGGCCCTTGCCAAGAGCTGAATCAAACCGTACACCGCATTCGGAGCGGCACCGCCATACATGCCCGAATGCAAATCGCGGGCGGGTCCGGCGGCTTCCACTTCGAGATAAACCAGGCCGCGCAAGCCGATGCAGAGTGTCGGCACGCCATCGGCAAACAGCTCGGTATCGGATACCAGCGCGACATCCGCCTTCAGCTTTTCTTTGTGCCTGCGGACATACGCCGAAATCGATTCGCCGCCTACCTCCTCTTCACCCTCAATCAGAAACTTGATATTCAGCGGCAGTCGCCCGCCGTGCGTTTCACGCAGCGCCTCGATGGCCTTGATGTGCATGTACATCTGGCCCTTGTCATCGGCAGAGCCGCGCGCATACACATTGCCATTACGGATGTTCGGCTCGAAAGGGGGAGTGTCCCAGAGATCTAGCGGGTCAGGCGGCTGAACATCATAGTGCCCGTAACAGAGCACCGTGGGTTTTCCCGGTGCATGCAGCCAGTCTCCCGAAATCAGGGGGTGTTTCGCGGTCTGTATAACTTCTACGTGTTCGATCCCCGCTTGCCGCAGAGCGTCCGCAACGAATTCCGCGGCGCGCGCGACGTCCTTCTTATGTTCGGGAAGAGTGCTGACGCTCGGAATCCGCAAAAACGTGAAGAGTTCATCCAGAAAGCGGGATTCGTTTTGCTGAATATACCTATCAACGGCAGCGGTCAAGCGTCCTCCTGACGGTTTCAAGTATAGAGCGCATCAGTCATTCGGCCTGATCGAAAATACGGCCACCTTGGCCATCAGATTAGGCCAGAGCCGCAGATTCTTGTCGCCGCTCAAGAAGAACTGGCGCTCGATTCTCCAGTTCTGATTCCGGCAGAGTTGCGCGAAATCATCTACCGTCAGAAAGTGCAGGTTCGGCGACTCAAACCACTTGTACGGAAACAGCTCGGTTTGCGGCGCCCGCCCGCTCACCAGATGTGCCAACCGCGTCGACCAGTGCCCGAAGTTTGGAAAGGCCACGATGCCGTGCCGGCCGACGCGCAGCATCTCGCGCAGCACACGCAGCGGATACCGCGTCTCCTGCAGTGTTTGGCTTAGAATCACAAAATCGAAGGTTCCGTCCTGATAATCGGCGAGCCCGTTGTCAATGTCGCTCTGATGTGCCGAGACACCCCGGGCGATCGCGCGCCCGACGCGGCTTCCATCGATCTCTACGCCCCGGCCGTCCACCTGTTTCTGATCGCGCAACCACGCCAGCAGCTCGCCTTCACCGCATCCCAAATCCAGAACCCTTGCGCCCGGCTCAATCATCTCGGCGATCATCGCGTAATCGGGACGTTCATGAATGGGAGCAGCGTTTGCCACGCGCCCAGGCCGCTGGCGAGCTCCTCGCGACAGATCGCGATACACGCTGTCGAGAAATCCCGTCATCATTTCGCTCTGCTCTTTAGTCTCGAGCAGGAACGCATCATGCCCGTAGTTCGAAGTAAGTTCGCAGAATGCTACATCGATGTTGCGGCTGCGAAGCGCGCTCACGGTTTCAAGCGACTGATAAGTCGGATACAGCCAGTCTGAGGTGAAGCTCAGAACCAAAAAGCGAGTAGCGCAGCAATCAAACGCGGCTGTGAGCGACGGATGTCCCGCCGAGAGATCAAAATAATCCATCGCCTTCGTGATGTACAGGTACGAGTTCGCGTCAAAGCGGTTCACGAACTGACTACCGCGATAGCGCAGGTAGCTTTCGACTTCGAAATCGACCGAGAAGTCGAAACCGAAGACGTCCTTATCCTGCAGACGCCGCCCAAACTTTTGCCGCATAGATTCATCACTCATGTACGTGATGTGACCTACCATGCGCGCTACAGCAAGTCCGCGAGCCGGAGGCTTCGAATCGTAGTAGTTGCCTTCGTTCCAATCCGGATCGGCCATCACGGCCTGCCGCCCCACTTCGTTGAATGCGATCTGTTGCGCGCTGTGGCGGGATGTTGCAGCGATCGGGATCGCGGCTGCCACGGCCTCGGGGTACGCGGCGGCCCACTGCAGGGCCTGCATGCCTCCCATCGAGCCACCCGATACCGCGAGCAGCCTTTCGATTCCGAGTGAATTCACGAGCAACTTCTGCAGCCGCACCATGTCACCGATGGTGATCACCGGGAAGCGCATCGCATAGCGCTCGCCGGTTGTGGGATCAATCGAGCCCGGGCCCGTTGTTCCCCGGCATCCGCCCAGAACGTTCGAGCAGATAACGAAGTACTTGTCTGTATCGAACGCGAGCCCCGGACCGACCATCGGAGACCACCAGCCTGGCTGGCCCGTTTCTTTACTGATACCGGCGGCGTGTGCATCGCCTGAAAACGCGTGCAGCAGGAGAATCGCATTCGAGCGTTCTGCGTTCAGCGTTCCATACGTCTCGTACGCCGCCTCGACATTCAGCAGCGTGATCCCGCACTCGAGCGGGAGCGTTGAGAACGTGGTTATCTGGGTTTCGACGGTAAAGCCGATATCGGCTGAAAGGGCCATGACTGCGCGCGCACTCGCAGCGCGCCTGATTTGCACGATAGCATGCGGCGCAGAATCGCCGCGTGGTGGAGCGGTCCTCCGGCCGGCAAACCTGATTTTCGATTAGGCGCGCCACCGGCAACTGTTTTTATCCATGCCGGAGCGCCTCGCTTGTTCGATGCCCAAGAAACGAATTTAAGGAACAATTGCGCGATTTTCGAAAGCGGTATACTTTACACAATTCATCGGCCCATGCGATACCGATTGGCATTTATTGCCATGCTCTTGAGTGCCGCCCAGGCAGGCAGCGGGGCGACTTCCTCGATTAATTTCGACCGGCAGGTTCGGCCGATTCTCTCTGACAACTGCTTTACCTGCCACGGTCCGGATGAGAAGCATCGCATGGCGGGTCTACATTTCGATACAAAAGAGGGCGCATTCGGTAAGCCCGGTGTGATTGTGCCGGGAGATTCCGCGCACAGCAAGATGTATCTGCGGATTAGTAATCCGAACGTCGCGATGCGGATGCCGCCCGCTTATTCGGGTCATAAATTGACCGAGGCTCAAATAGAGACCATCAAAGACTGGATCGATGCCGGAGCGCCCTGGGAGACACACTGGGCTTTTGTCGCTCCGAAGCGTCCCGACCTGCCCGAAGTGGAGGATAAGCCATGGACGCGGACACCTATCGATCAGTTTGTTCTCGCAAAGCTCGAGAAGGAAGGCTTGCATCCCTCGCCTGAAGCGGATAAAGCTACGCTTCTGAGGCGGGTGACATTCGATCTTACAGGTTTGCCGCCCACGCTCGCCGAGCTGGATGCTTTTCTCAAAGACAATTCACCGCACGCCTATGAAAAAGTGGTGGACCGCCTTCTCGCGTCTCCTCACTACGGCGAGCGGATGGCCATGCAATGGCTCGATTTTTCCCGCTATGCCGATACGCACGGCTACCACATCGACAGCGCGCGCGAAATGTGGATATGGCGCGATTGGGTGATTCAGGCCTTCAATCGCAACATGCCGTATGACGAGTTCACGATCGAGCAGATCGCGGGTGATCTGCTGCCGAACGCAACGCAATCTCAGGTGATCGCGACCGGTTTCAATCGCAATCACATGATCAATTTCGAGGGTGGCGCAATTCCAGAGGAATACCAGAACGAGTACATCGTTGATCGCATTGAGGCGACGTCGACTACCTGGCTGGGCGTCACCCTCGGCTGTGCCCGCTGTCATGACCATAAATACGATCCTTTGCGGCAAAAGGATTTTTATAGTTTCGGCGCGTTCTTTAACAGCGTGCCCGAAAAAGGTCTCGACGGATATAAGGGCAACGCCGTCCCGTTCCTGCAACTGCCGAACCCGAAGCAGGCCGGGATGAAAGCGATTCTCATTAAGGCGATTAAAGACAAAGATGCTGAAATTGATGCCGCCGAAGCAGCCTGGGAGGCAAGCCAGCGGGCCGTTCCCGTCGCGCAGGTCACTTCGGGTTTGACGGCTCAGTACACGTTTGCCGATTCTTTATCAACGGCCACGATCGTGAACGGCAAAGTCCCTTTTGTCGATGGCACAGTGCGCCGTGCCGCTGATTTCGATGCCGAGCCGCAAGTTTCGTTTGGAGATGCCGGGGCCATCGCGCCGAATAAGCCGTTCAGCATCGCAATGTGGGTGAAAGCCG
>JAFAMM010000043.1 GCA_019233375.1 Acidobacteriaceae bacterium | reverse complement strand
AGTTCACGCTGGCGTTACCGTGGCTGTGTTTTTGTTTGTTTCTCCTCTGGATGTTCCTGCCCGCTCCCGCGATCATAGGCGCGTGGACGGGCTTAAATCGGCGCGGGTACAAACGTATCATGCCCGCGCTGGGACTGGTGAATATTGGGATCGTGGTGCTGTGCGGCGCTCGCTTGCGGGTGCGGCATTTCCGGTTCGAATGGATGCGCTGGGTTATTGCATTCACCGGTTTAGGAATCTGCTTTCTCGCCCTGCGCTATGCAAACGAGGGTCTGGGTTCGTACTTTACGAATGCTCAGGTAGCATTGTTCGCCATCTTCGTGACGCTTCTCGTGTGGCTGTATCTCAGGGGCTGGAAACGGGCGTTCGCGTTGACACTTGTCATTCCGCAGGCAATTGTTTTCGGCGCTGTCAATCCGGTGCAGCGGGGGCTACCGATGTTTGTGAACTCTGATCTGAGGAGGTTTGTCAGCAACCACCAGCAGCTACGGAAGGGAAAGTGGGTGATCTTTTCCGATTCTGTTGTCAGCTCGGGCTTTGTCGCCGCAAGCGGCCTAAATGTTTACACGGGGCTGCACTACATTCCGCACATCGATGATTTCCCGATATATGTCGCGAATCATCTGGATCTAGACATTCTGAATCGTGATGGGTATCTCGATGCTCATCTGCGCACTCCAGACGAGCGGATGCAAGTCAAATTGAGGACGGTTGGCCTGGTCGAGTGGCAGACAAGTCCGGCCGATGCGATTCTGAAGCAGATCGGAATTGAGTATCTGGCGTTTGACAACCAGCCGCCGCCTGTCTGGTCACCCTATATCGAACCGCTATCGGCGATGCCAATAGACGGGTTCTGGTTGTATAAGCTGCGCTAAGCGGCTCTACGGCCCGCTTTTTCGGCAGCGTCCACGCGTGCCTGCGCGCGTGCCACAGCCTGCAGTACCGCGTCGGAGTCTTTTTCATGAACAGACTTGAGCTGCGCATTCGCCTCATCAAGTTGCCTCCGCGCGGCGGACGCGTCGATGTCGTTACCGAACTCGGCGCGATCCGCCAGAACGCGGACGTGATTGTCGTAGATTTCGACAAAGCCGCCATCGATTGCCAGGACGCGCTCGCCTGAACCGGTTTTGAAGCTCAGAACGCCTGCGCCCAAGGCGCTCAATAATGGCGCGTGACCCGCGAGCACGCCGATATAGCCGTTCTGCGCCGGCAGTTCTGCTTCCGTTACCTGTTCATCAACGAACAGGCGCTCCGGGGTAGCCACTTCGAGCTGAAAAGTATCCGCCATGCGCTCGCGCTGAATGGATCAGCTTTTCTCCATTCGCTGAGCGGCTTCCAATACCTCTTCGATGGTGCCTTGCATGTAGAACGCCTGCTCCGGAAGATTGTCGTGCTTGCCGTCGACGATCTCTTTGAAGCTGCGAATTGTGTCCTCGAGCTTGACGTATTTACCCGGACGTCCTGTGAACTGCTCTGCCACGTGGAACGGTTGGGAGAGAAAGCGCTGCAGACGGCGAGCACGCGCCACGACCAACTTGTCATCGTCACTTAGCTCATCGACGCCGAGAATAGAGATGATGTCCTGCAGATCCTTGAAACGCTGCAGAGTCTGCTTGACACTCTGGGCCACCGCATAATGCTCGCGGCCGACGATGTTGGGGTCGAGGATGCGAGAGGTGGATGCAAGCGGATCGACCGCCGGATAAATGCCGAGTTCGGAGATAGCGCGGCTCAGATTGGTGGTCGCATCGAGGTGCGCGAAAGTTGTGGCGGGTGCGGGGTCGGTGTAGTCGTCAGCCGGAACGTAGATGGCCTGAACGGAGGTGATGGAGCCGCGGTTCGTGGACGTGATGCGCTCCTGCAGATCGCCCATCTCGGTCGCAAGATTCGGCTGGTAGCCAACGGCGGACGGCATTCGGCCCAGGAGAGCCGAGACTTCCGAACCGGCTTGGGTAAAGCGGAAGATGTTGTCGATGAAGAGCAGCACATCCTGCCCTTCTTCATCGCGGAAGTATTCGGCGACGGTGAGGCCCGTCAGCCCGACGCGCAGTCTCGCCCCGGGCGGCTCGGTCATCTGGCCATAAATGAGAGCGACCTTCGATTTGTGCCAATCATGCGGGTCGACGATGCCGGACTCCTGCATTTCCAGCCATAAGTCATTCCCTTCGCGGGTGCGCTCACCAACGCCGGCGAAGACGGAGACACCGCCGTGCTTCATAGCGATGTTGTTGATCAGCTCCTGAATGATGACTGTTTTGCCGACACCGGCACCGCCGAACAGGCCGATCTTGCCGCCGCGCAGATACGGTTCGAGAAGATCGATCACTTTGATGCCGGTTTCAAACATTTCGAGCTCGACCGCCTGCTCTTCGAAGCTGGGGGCAGGGCGGTGAATGGATGATCGCTTGTCCGTTTCGATAGGGCCCATGTCGTCTACGGGCTGACCTAGAACGTTCAGAACGCGGCCGAGCGTGGGTTTACCGACCGGGACCATGATGGGCGCGCCGCTGTCGATCGCTTTCATGCCGCGCACCAGACCGTCAGTCGGCTCCATGGCGATGGTACGAACGCGTCCTTCACCGATATGCTGGGCGACCTCGGCCGTGATCTCAATCTTCGCCGGGACATCAAACCCTTCACTGGTGACCTGGATCGCATTGAACAGTTCGGGAACGTGTCCTTCGGGGAATTGAATCTCGATTGTGGGCCCGGCGACCTGAACGACGTGCCCTTCCACTGCAGCTTGTTGTGCCATGATTCCTTTATCAAAAGCGGGCTCGAGCCCCGCGGGCCAAAGCCCCTCCAAACTCTAACCTAAAGCGGCCGCGCCGCTGACAATTTCGATGATTTCGCGTGTAATACCAGCCTGACGAACTCGGTTCAGCGTCAGCGTAAGATCGCTGATGACATCGCCGGCGTTTGAACTGGCCGCATCCATTGCCGTCATGCGCGCGGCATGATATGCGGAGATGGATTCGAGCAGCGCACGGTAGATCTCCATTTCCACATAACGCGGAAGCAACGTACGAAGAAGCGAGGCGGGCGGCTGTTCGTAAATATAGTCAATCTGATCGGCGCCGTCTTCCGGCAGCTCAACAGGCAGAATCTTTCGCAATACAAGATTCGGCGCCATAACGGTTTTAAACTCATTCACTAGCAGGTAGACGGCATCGATCTCGGCATCACGGTACTGCCGGATCATCTTGTCGGCGATTTCGGCCGCCTGGTTGTATTTGGGTTTGTCGACGATGCCGACATGCTCCGCGGTCAAGTTAAATTGCCTGCGGCGAAAAAAATCGCGTCCCTTGCGGCCAATCGCCTCTATGCGAAGCTCTGCGCCCTTGTGCTCTTCGACGAAACGGTTGGCCATGCGAAACAGGTTGGCGTTGAATGCTCCGGCGAGTCCGGTGTCGCTTGAAACGACGATTAGCTGGATACGCTTCTCTTCACGAACCTGCAAGAGCGGAAAATCGGCAGAGTCTTCATCGCTTTTGGCGGCAGCAGCTACATTACGTAGCACGCGTTCCATCATGCGGGCGTAAGGGCGCGAGGCGATAGCCTGTTCCTGGGCGCGACGCAACTTCGCGGCCGAGACCATCTTCATGGCCTTCGTGAGCTGCTGCATATTCTTGACGCTGCGAATACGGCGCCGCAAATTGATTAAGCTGGGCATGGGCGATAAGGGCCGTTAGACGCCGCGGCTCAGACGCGAGCAGGCGTACCGGCGGGTTGGGCGGAAGGCTGCGGACGAGCGCCGTTGTCTTCCGGTGTTGCGCCGGACTTGTCCCCGGAGTCGGCTTTGGCCGGCGGCTTGGATCCCTGTGAGGGCCGCTGCGGCTCGGCTGGTTTCGCAGCCTGGAAACGCTTTTTGAACTCGGTTAATGCAGCTTTAAGCTGCCCTTTTGTGTCGTCGTTCAGCTCTTTCTTTTCACGGATCGTCTTTAGCAGTTCCGGCTGGCTGCCGTCGAGGTAGCTGTAGAGCTCTGCTTCAAAACGCCCGATCTGGTCCACCGGAAGATCATCGAGGAACCCGTTGCCGCCCGCAAAAAGAATCGCGACTTGTTTTTCGACCGGGATCGGCGAGTATGGCGGCTGCTTGAGCACTTCGACCCAGCGTTTCCCGCGATTGAGCTGATCCTGAGAGGCCTTATCCAAGTCCGAACCGAACTGCGCGAAGGCTTCAAGATTGCGGTACTGCGCAAGTTCCAGGCGCAGCGTGCCCGCAACCGAGCGCATGGCCTTGATCTGCGCGCTGCCGCCGACGCGGCTGACAGACAAGCCGACGTTGATGGCCGGCCGCACGTTAGAGTTGAACAGATCGGTTTCAAGATAGATCTGACCGTCGGTAATGGAAATCACGTTGGTCGGGATGTACGCAGAGACATCGCCAGCTTGCGTCTCGATGAACGGCAGCGCGGTCAGTGACCCTCCGCCTTTCTCATCCGACAGCTTGGCCGCGCGCTCCAATAACCGGCTGTGCAGGTAGAATACATCCCCTGGGAACGCTTCGCGCCCGGGAGGACGCCGCAGCAGAAGCGAGATTTCGCGATACGCGGCCGCGTGTTTCGAGAGATCGTCGTAGATGCAGAGAGCGTGCCGTTGCGAGTCGCGGAAATACTCACCGATCGCGCAGCCCGCATAAGGCGCGATGTACTGCATGGGCGCCGGGTCCGACGCCGTAGCGGCCACCACAACCGTATATTCCATCGCGCCGTGCTCTTCAAGCGTATGCACAACCTGAGCTACCGTAGAGCGTTTCTGACCGATTGCAACGTAGATACAAGTAACGCCCTGGCCGCGTTGATTGATAATCGTGTCAAGCGCAATCGTGGTCTTACCCGTCTGGCGGTCGCCAATAATCAATTCGCGCTGCCCGCGCCCGATCGGCACCATCGCATCGATCGCTTTGATGCCCGTCTGCAAAGGCTGCTTTACGGGCTGGCGATGGACGACTCCTGGAGCGAGCCTTTCGAGCGGATTGTATTGGTCGGTATGGATGTCGCCCTTGCCATCGATCGGCTTGCCGAGCGCGTCGACAACACGTCCGATCATGGCTTCGCCGACAGGGACCGACATGATACGTCCCGTGCGACGGGCCTGATCGCCTTCTTTGATACCGCTGTAATCGCCTAAAAGAACGACACCGACCTGAGACTCTTCGAGGTTCAGGGCGATGCCGACTGTCTGTGGCCCGAACTCGATGAGTTCGCCGGCCATGGCATTCTGAAGTCCGTAAACACGAGCGATACCATCGCCCACGGCGATGACCGAGCCAGTCTCTGAGACGTTTGCAATCGCATCGAAATTTTCGATCTCGGAGAGCAATACTCGTGAGATTTCATCTGCTCTAATTTGAGCCATACAATAGCTTACTTCCTTTTAGAAGCTTACTTCCTTTTTAGACGTGCGCGACCAGACGCTCGCGCATGCTGTCGAGTTTGCCGCGAAGCGAATCATCGTACTCGACGGCGGCTACACGTGCCCGAATCCCGGCAATCAATGCAGCATCTACCACGTAATGCGCTCGAATAAATTTTCCGAGCTTCGAGCCGAGCGCACGCTCGATCTGCTCGCGCTGCTGCGGCGTGAGATTTCTTGCCGAAGTGATCTCTGCCGGAATCCAGCCTTCGCGCTCATCCGCAAGCCGCTCAAAATCCTGCCGCATCGTTGCAAGCTCGGTGGTGCGGCGATGCGAGACGACAACGAGGAGGAAGTTCTTGATTAATCGATGGAGGCCAAGTTCATCGGCCAAACGGGCAATGACTGCTTCCTTGCGAGCCTTCTTTACTGCCGGCGAAAGCAGCGCAATTTTTAGATCGGGGGATTGAGCGATGAGGTCGGTCGCCGCCGCCAACTGCCTGCGAGCTTCGGCCGGCAACAGACCCGAGTTCGGCGCGAAAACCGCTTCCACTAGTGCTCCAGCGTAATGTGAAGCAAGTGCGTCCAGCATTTAGTTGCGGCTCCGCTCGATCAGGTGAACGAAATCCTGGATAGAATCCTCGGGCTCCGGGCCTCGAAAACGGTCAGTAAGACGGCGCTCTGCCAGGCCCAAAGCCAACTCCGCAGCATGACGGCGAACCTGGTTGGTCGCCTGGCGCCGCAAAGCCTCAATCTCATTCGAGAGGTTCCGGTGGATATGTTCGATCTCAGCCTCCGCCTCCTGGCGGAAACGCTCGTGTTCGCGATCGAGTTCCTTCTGAGCCTGTTCACGCATGCGCTGGACTTCGTCGGCGAGGCTCGCCATCTTGCGATCAATTTCCGAGTAGCGATAATCGGCTTGGAGCTTCAAGCCGGTCGCGTCCTCGATGGCCTTGCGGATATCGGCAGAGCGTGCATTGAAAAATCGCGGCGAATACCGGACAAGAAAGTAGCCGAGACCAATTGCAAAGATCGCAAAATTCGCGATCTTCCATTTCCCGATACGGTCCATGGCGGCCACTTCGCGCTCGCTCGGCTCCTGGGCTTTCAGGGAAGGCGCCGCGGTAATCAGAAACAATCCCGCGACCAGGCACAAAATAGCGCATGTCCCGCGTCGCCGGCCGGCGAAGCGGCAGTTCACGCGGCTCTCCGTGCAAGGAGCGAATCCACGATGCGGTCGCTCAACTTCGACACGTTTGCGTCAAGCTCGCCCTGGGCGCGCTCCACCTCTTCGGCGATCTGCAAACGGGCCTGCTGGATCTGCTGGTCCGCTTCCGCGCGGGCGCGCGCAACCGCGGCCGCTTGTTCTTGCGACCACTGCCGGCGCAAGGCTTCATGTTCCGCGTGAATCTGGCCGCGGGCTATCTGCAAGGCGCGTTCAAACTCCGCCGTTTTCTTATCCGCTTCTTCGAAAGCGCGGCGGGCCAGTTCGCGGACACCCTCCGTCTGACGCCGGCGCTCTTCCTGAATCCGGGCCATCGGCCTGAAGAATACATACTTCAGATACAGCGTCAGGAAGACGAAGAAAGCAATGGTTGGTACTGCTTCAAGCAGCAGGTCAGCGAGGGCCTTTAGCGTTTCATCCATGCAGAGCTGAAAATGGGTTTATGGGACGGCCGGGTGGCGGGGGACGCACTGCGGCTGTATTTACGCGCTTCCTAAAGAAATACGCTAGCATACCGGATTTTCAACGGGCAAGAACGCCTAGAGACAGTTTGGGGCGCCGAACGACTACCCCCGCCGGGGCGCGTCGTATGCGAGACCCTGTCCGGGAAATCCTCCCGCCCCCCACAATCGCCTTTTCTCGCCGCCCGGGTACGTCCTGCGCCTCGGGCTCAGCTGAAACAACCGGCTACACAACGATTTTCTATGCCCTTTTCCGATTTGCTTATTACTCAGAGCGGAGTGCGGACACGGGGTCAATCAGGGCGGCACGGCGGGCTGGGACCCAGCTAGCGAGGAGCGCGCATACGGTCAGAGACAGCGCGGCCGCGAAATAGATCCAGGACTCCTTCTGCGAATTACCGAAAAGAGCGGCGGACGCGAAGCGGCTCAAGAGAACAGATGGCAAAACGCCGAGTATAATGCCAGCGATACACAGCAGCATGCCTTCTCGCATCACCAGGCGTAGCACTTGCCCGGGCCGTGCGCCCAGCGCCATGCGGATGCCGATTTCGTTCGTCCGTTGCGCGATCGAGTAGGCCATAACACCATAGAGCCCCAGCACCGCGAGTAAGAGTGACACGGCGCCGAGTACCGTCAGCAAACCTGCGCCGACTTTCTGCGCAAAGTAGGCGCCGCTCATGTAACGGGTGAACGGCTCAGTCACGCTGACCAGCACTCGCGGATCAATGTGAGCGATCTGTGCGCGCACCGCGGCCGAGTACGCAGCAGGATTGCCGTTCACGCGCAGCTCAACCGCAGCACCCGAGCCGGGTCGAAAGAACTGCGCCAGCGGCAGATAGAAGTAGGGCATGGGGGATTCTTTCAGCTCGAGATACTTGCTGTCGCGAGCCACTCCGACGATTGTGATGTCTTCGTCCCACATCCGGAACTTACGTCCGAGGGACGACGCTCCTCCGAAGAACCGTTTGCCGAAGCTCTGATTGACGATGGCGACGGGTGGGGCTCCCGCATCATCACGGTATGAGAAATCCCGGCCTTCTTGGAGAGGAATCTGAAGAGTTTGGAAATAACCGGGTGAGACAAGATTCCGCCAGAGCTTCATGTTTTCGCCCGGTTTAGGGCTGTAGCCCGATACGTCGATGCCTTCCCACGAGCGGTCGAACGAAAGCGGCACATCCATCGAAACGCTGACGCTCCGCACGCCGGGCAGCGCCGCGAGTTGATGATGCAGCCGCCGGAAGAAAGCGAATCGATCGGGGAGAGACGAGCGAACCTCCGAGAAATCGAGTCCAGCGAGAAGCACGCCTTGCGGTTCGAAGCCGGGGTACGCAGTTTTTGCATTTTGAAAGCTGCGAATGAAGAGTCCCATCCCGATCAGGGCAAGGAGCGCGAGCGCAAGCTCCGAGATGACCAGGCCAGAACGCAAAGCTCGTGTTCCCCGCCCTGCAGATAGCGTGCGGCCTCCATCTCTCAGGCGAAGATGAACATCCGTCCGCAGGAACTGCAGCGCCGGAACAGAGCCGCAAACCAGTGCCGTCAACAGGCCAAGCAAACAGCTGAAGAACACGCCTAGCGCGCGGACACCGTCGGCGGCAAGATTAGAAACGGGCAAAACAGTAACCGGAATAAAGAACTGAATGGCCCGGATCATCCAAGTGGCTGCAAGTAGGCCAAGCAGCGTACCGCCGAGAGCGAGTAATAAAGCTTCTATGAACGCCAGCCGGACAAGGCGTGAGGGGCTTGCGCCGAGGCTTGCCCGAATAGCAAATTCCTTTCTACGAACGCTAGCCTGCACCAGCATCAAGTTGCTGACATTCGCGCAGATGATGAGAAGTACAGCGACCGCGATCACGAGCAGCACTTTCTCAAGGCGGCCGAGGATATGTTGCACACCGTCCGGTGCGTCAGACATCGGCAGGACTGCCGCGCTCAAGTTCCGATTCGTATCCGGATATTGCAGCGCCAGCCGCTTCGCAATGATCTGGACCTCACGGTCAGCATCGTCGCGCGTTACTCCCGGGTTCAGCCGGCCGAGCAGGTGCAACGGACGAGAGTTACGATCATCAGGCCAATACCTTGCCCCAAGCAATTGGGAAACCATAGTGACCGGAATCCATACGTCGAATCGCAGACCATTCACCGTTCCCTGAAAGGCGGCCGGTATCACGCCGATAACCGTGAATGGATGCTGGTTGATTTTGACAATTTTTCCGCAGATTGCAGGGTCTGACTGGAAATACTGGCGCCAAAGAGTCTCACTGATCACGGCAGAAGGTGCAGCGCCCGGTGTATCTTTCTGCTCGTCCGGTGAAAATGTCCGGCCTAGAATGGGCTTCACGCGAAGGACATTGAAAAAATTTCCCGTTACCAGCTCCGACCATACGCGGCGGCCGGTGCTGAAATCGCCAAGAAACAAAGGCGCCATTCTGGAGCCGATGATGCCCCGGAATGAATGCGTCTGTTGTACGAAGTCCTTGAAATCGAGGTACGAGGACTCAAGCAGATCGCCATTCGGTGCAACGGTTTTGATACAAACGATGCGACCGGCGTCCGGGACACCCGGCAATGGCCGCAAAAGAATGCGCTCAACCCACGAAAACACGGTTGCGTTGACGGCGATCCCGAGTGCGAGCGAGCAGACCGCCACGATAGTGAAGAGTGGCCGCTTCAGCAGGGTACGAGCCGAATATTGAAGATCACTGAGCAAGAAGTTCATTTATGAACTCCAAGGTGAGGTATGCACGGGCGGCTCCACTTAAATGGCCGGGAAACATTGGGTCAGAAGACCAGTGCATGTTCGCATTTGGGACGCAGCGTTCGCGGGAAAGCATTATTTGAAATCCAGTGGGCACGTGATGCACTCTAAGACCTACACCGCTTAGATTGCAGTATTGGTGAATTCACACTCTCCGGAGGAGTTTCGACATGACAGAGCGAACCACGTATGCTCTTGTTGTTTTGCTGTTCGCAGTCGCATGCGCATTTGGCCAAGCGACCGGCACCGGGCCGGATGTACTCGTTTTCAAAGATGGTGAAAAACTTATCGGCCATTTGGTTAGCGCTGATGACACTTCAATAGTATTTAAAAGCGATGGATTGCAAACCAAGAAGAACGCGAAAAATCCGGATGCTGGAAACGTTATCGTGGACTGGGGCAAAATCCAGGAAGTCCAGAGTTCTGCAAAATTCGCTGTGATCCCCAAAGGTGTTGTACTTCGCGGCAAGAACGACACAGGCAAAGTTGCGCAGGGGGCTGTAACGACCACGGATCAGCAGGTGCAGGTAAAGACAGCTGCCGTAACACCGCAATCGATTCCAGTCACGAATGTGGCGGAAATCGTCGGACAATCGGCATTCGAGAAAGCTTTTCGGGAACGAGGCTTCCTGAGCGGCTGGACGGGCGGCGCCAGCGCGGGCATCGCCTATACGCAGTCGACGCAAAAGAGTGAGAACTTCAGCGGTGCAATCAATTTATCTCGTCCCGTACCAGGTGTGGATTGGGCGGACCCGCGGAGCAATACGCTGCTCACTTTCAATGGCGCATATGGAAAGATCTCCCAGACGGGCACGCCTACGACCAAGACAGCTCTTTACCATGCAGGGATTGAGCAGGATTTTTACTTTAATTCGCGCGTTTTTGTATTCGGGCAGGGGTTATGGGACCACAACTACTCGCAAGGGTTGAATTTGCAGCAGGACTACGGCGGCGGACTCGGCTTCGTCATTTTCAAGAAGCCCAATACAGGGTTGGATGTCAGGGCGAGCGTGGACTATATCAGGCAGCAGTTCGCGTTATCCAGCCACAACATGAATCTGATAGGGTCGATCTTCGGCGAGAACTATTTCTATAAATTCGGGAATGGCATTCTGTTCAGTGAGAAAGGCGGCTATATTCCGACGTGGAACAATACGAACGCATACTCGGCATTTGCGAACGCAACGCTTACGTTCCCGGTCTACCATCGGTTCGGATTCACGATCGGCGCATTGGACACCTATCTCAACAACCCGCCCGTTGGATTCAAGAAGAACTCGTTCACGCTGACGATGGGCGCTGCTTACTCGCTGCAGTGAGAAGAGCTAGACGTAGATACGCTTAACCCGGGCATGGATGCCGCAGAGCACGCTATAGGAAATGGTACCGGCGAGCTTCGCGATCTGCTGGGCGTCAATGCTGACGTTGCCTTCCGAGCCGAGCAGCGTCACAGCATCGCCGACGCGGAGTTCGGGGGTATGCGTGGCATCAATGGTGGTGAGGTCCATGGAAACGGCCCCCAGAATCGGCGCTAACTTGCCGTTCACGATGACGCTGCCCCGATTGCTCAGCTTGTGGGGAATACCATCGGCGTAGCCGGCGGCCAGCACAGCGATCCGCATAGGCTGAGGCGCGCGAAACATGCCGCCGTAACCGATCAAAGCGCCCGCAGGCACGTCCTTCACCGAGAGCACAGAAGCACGCCACGTGAGCGCCGGTTTCACTTTGACGATTCGTGCAAGGGCATGGCCGCGCACCGGCGAGACATAGCCGTAAATTCCGTTGCCGGGCCGAACCAGGCTGCGCCAGGCGTTGCGCCGCGCATAAGCGATGGGAATCGTGCTAGAGAGGTGCAGAAGAGCCGGGCGGATCCCAGTCGCGTGCAACCCCAATGCGACACAATCAAACGCTGCGATCTGATCATCTGTTTGCGCGGTCTGGTAGTTGGCGGCGGACGCGAAATGCGTCATGAGACCTTCGACTTCTACGTTTGCGGCAGCCAGAATGGCTTGAGAGATGCTGCCGGCATCGGCGCGCACGCCGAGGCGGCTCATACCGGTATCGATCTTCAAATGACACCGCAGCTTCTCTTCGCGGGCGGAGGCTAGACGGTTCAGCTCCGCAAGATCTTCGAGCGAGTGGATCACAGGCGTGAGCTGGTATGCGAGCATGGCTTCGCGAGTGAACGGCAGGAAATCCGCCATGACCAGGATGCGCGCTTGGATGCCTGCATCACGCAGAGCAATTCCCTCGTCGGTGTTGCTGACCGCTAGCCAGGAAGCGCCGTTTTCTTCGAGAGTTCGCGAGACTTCGACGGCTCCGTGCCGGTAAGCATCAGCCTTAACAACGGGCATGAGTTCGACGCCGCGGCCAACAGCGCTGCGAAAGGCGAGAAAATTCGCTGCAATCTGAGCGCGCGATACTTCAACCCAGGAGCGGTAAGGAAGAGCCTTGACACGGCTTGGTTCGGCTGGCGAATCAACCGCCGCCGGAACGGGAGCGAGGACAGACAAATCGTTCATTCGGATGTGGCCAGGTTCTGGAACAGAGTCTCGTAAGCGTCCGTGACTACCTTCCAACTGTAAAGCTTTTCAATCCGCTCAATCGCGCGCTGTCCCCGCGCGGCGCGTTCGGCGTCGGGAAGGTCAACAGCCCATTGCAGCTTCGCCGCGAGATCATTGACGTCCGGTTGAAAAGGAACGGCTGCATCAGCCGCGGCTTCGGCCATTTCAGGCGTATCGAGATACAGCACGAGGGAGCCGCGTCCGAGGGCTTCGATCAGTGCGGGATGCGTGCCACCGACTTCGGTCGCCTGGACATACACGGCCGCGTGCGACTGCAGCTGATGATAGCCGTCGCCGTAAATAGCGCCCGGAATGATGATGCGCGGATCGGTTGTGTTCTTAACCTGCCGGATATATTCGGCCGCGTAGGGAGCGTCGCCGATGATGGCAAGTTTTAAATCTGTTTTGACGCGCTCAAATGCCTGGCGCACCAGTAACGCATTGTTCTCGGGCTCCAGGCGGCTCACATAAAGGACGTACTTACCCGGTTCGAGGCCGAGCGCACGCACGTGTTCCGTTTCCGGCACTTTGCCGATGTCGGCGCCATACGGAATGAAGGTAGAGGATTTGCTGAAGCGATGCAGATAATACTCGCGGATGGTGGCTGCGTCGGTCACCACTTCCGTGCATGAAAAGGTGGCTAGCCATTCTGAGAGAACGTACCAGAGTTTCGCGACCTGGTTCCATTTCTTTCTTCTATATTCCAGGCCATCGACGTTGAGGGCAGTAGGGGTGCCGAGAACACGCGGCCAGAGAGTGAAGACCGCGTTCGCGGCATTGCAGAAAAGTAGCGCGTCGAAGCGGCGGAACAAAGCATCGAGAGTTGAAAGACAAGTATGGGCGACCGTATCGAAATATTTGTGCCGCACGGTCGGCAGATATCGCAGGCGAACACCGCGGTATTGGGACTGAGGATGGCGTTGGCGACAGTAGACGGTGACATCATGGCCGCGCTCCACAAGCCGGACAGACAGCTCTTCAGCAAAGGTCTCGAATCCGCCGTAGTTCGCTGGTATGCCGCGCGTGCCGAGAACCGCAATGCGCATCTCAGAACAGGCCTGACGCGAACCCGTTAGCGCGCGAGGTTAGTTCCCTGAGGCGTGAGGGCAAGCATGGGTGCTGGATAACTGACCGGTTCGAAATCGAACCAACGGGCGATGTAGGCATCTGTCGCGGTGCGGCGCTGCATGATTTCGCGCCGCTTGGCCCAAGCTCGCCGCCGGTACCGAAGGGCAAGCGGAAAGGCGCGGAGCGAGCTGGTTTCGAAAAGCAGGCAGCCACCGATCACAATAGCATCGCGCCAGGTGATGGCAAGCCAGTGACGCCGGTAAAGGTCGCCTGTCATGTTCTTGATTCGCAGCAGCCAGCGGTTTTTCACCGAATGCATGTTGATAATGCCGGGCAGCGAACTGCGCTTTTCCGGGGTCACGGTGCGCACGTGATAACCCGCTGCCGCGGGCGTGTACAGGCACTTCCAGCCGAGCAATTGCGCACGCCAGGCAACATCGGCATCCTCGCGATAAGCGAAAAAATCAGGGTCGAAGAACTCGCCAAAGACGGAGATATTGTCGATCATCGCGCGGCGATAGAGGCAGGCCGCGCCGGTGCCTCCGAAAACGTATTCCGGCCGATCGTACTGGCCGCGGTCGGGCTGCTGATTCCCGCGATCCAAGTGCCGCAAATTGGGGGTCATGTAGATGCCGGCCGAATCGAAAACCGGAACGGCGGGGATCTCGAAATCAGGCGTCATGGCGAGCAATTTTCCACAGACGCTGCCCACAGCGGGATCGACAGCGGCAGCGGCAACCGCGTTGCTGAGGAAGTCGGGCGCGAGGCGCAGGTCGGGATTGAGGGTGAGGATGAAGCCGGCGTCCGGCGCAGCGGCAATCGCTTGATTCTGGCCGGCCGCAAAGCCCGAATTCACATTGTTATAGAAGACCTGAACGCGGCTCTCAAACTTGCACAGGATTTCCCGAGTGCCGTCGGTCGAG
>JAFAMM010000483.1 GCA_019233375.1 Acidobacteriaceae bacterium | reverse complement strand
CAGGCCGATTGCTTTGGCGACCATCAAAATGTTGTCGCGAGAAAGACTATTGTGAATTTTGAATAAGGCGTCATACATCGGCCAGAACTTCCCCTGTTTCTGGGCCGCGACGGCAGCAGTGGCGGCGAGTTCGGCCTGGGAGTGAATTTCAAGCGGGAACTCTTTATAGATCAAGCGCAGTTGCTTGGGATACGCATCGAGCAGCGCATTGATCTGAGGAGCCGCGGCCGCGCAGTAAGGGCATTGGAAATCTGAAAACTCGACGATGGTGACAGACGCATTCTGCGGGCCTCGTACGGGCGCGCCGGCAACCGGAATGTCGACGGGATCTTCCAGAATCTTCGGTGGCTGTACATGAGCCCACTTGGACTCGTGAGCAGCGGCAATCGCATCGGCTTCGCTCTTGCCCTGACGTATGGCATCGATAACCGCGAGCGCTAGACCCGTGCTGTAGGAACAGGCGGGGTCTTTGACGCGGCACTCAGCGAGTTTCATCCCACAGCCGCAGGAGCAGCCTTCTTCACGGAGGATCTTGAGAACCGACGCTTTCTGCGCGGCGGAGAGTTTGCTGAGATCGATGCCGGGCAGCGTCTCGACGGTGTTCCAACTCTGGCTGAACAGAAGGCAAACGCCGAAGAAGCCGCTGACCGCCATCATGCGGCCCGGCCGCAGCAACAGACTCATTTCTATATTGTACGAGCGAACCGCTGGTTGCCGGCAGACGGCGGGTGCGAGACTGTTTTTGTGCCGCTACTGGATTTAGTGCTTGGGCGACCGCTCGCCAACTCAGAGGAGCGCGGAGAACAGATCGGGATCAAAGCAGGAATACCCATATTCGGCCTGGATGCGCTCAGTTCTGCAGCGTATGGTCCGGAGGCCGCCCTCACCATTCTTCTGCCGCTGGGAGTCGCCGGCCTGGCTCATATAATTCCGCTGACCGTCTGCGTTGTCGTGCTGCTCACGATCGTTTTCTTCTCATACCGGCAGACGATCGCGGCGTATCCCGGTGGAGGTGGCTCGTACACGGTAGCGCATGAGAATCTCGGCACATTTCCCGGGCTTCTGGCCGCGGCGGCGCTCCTGATCGATTACGTCCTGACAGCCGCGGTGGGAATTTCGGCCGGGATCGGTGCGCTCGTCTCGGCCTTTCCAACCCTGCACAAACATACGCTCGGACTCTGCCTGCTGGCGCTGCTCCTGATCACGCTGGTGAACCTGCGAGGCGTGCGGGAAACGGGCGGCGTTTTCATGGCCCCAACCTATTTATTTCTGGTATGCATGTTGGTCGCGATCGTTATTGGAACGGTGAAAGCAATCGTTCATGGCGGCCATCCGGTTCCGGTCGTACCGCCGCCAGCGCCGACGGCGGCAGCGACGGCCGTGAGCGCGTGGCTGCTTCTCAAAGCCTTCTCAAGCGGCTGCACAGCGATGACTGGCGTCGAAGCAGTCAGCAACGGCGTACGCGCGTTTCGCGAGCCGCGAGTAAAGATCACGCAGCAGACGCTCGGCATCATCATCGCCTGCCTGATCGTCATGTTGCTGGGGATCGCGTTTCTAGTGCGCGCCTACGGCATCGTCGCGACGGACCCCGGCAGCGACCAGTATCAGAGCATTCTGTCAATGATGTTACTAGCCGTCTCCGGGCGGGGCTGGTTTTACTATCTGGCGATCGCGTCGATTCTGCTGGTCCTGATCTTTTCCGCGAATACCGCTTTTGCCGATTTCCCGCGTGTCTGCCGCACGATCGCCGAAGACCGCTATATGCCGATTTCGTTCGCAAACCGTGGACGGCGGCTGGTCTACACCGAGGGAATCCTTGTCCTTGCGCTGGTGGCAGGTTTTCTGCTCATTATTTTCGGGGGAGTGACAGATCGGCTCATTCCCCTGTACGCAGTGGGAGCTTTTCTTGCGTTTACGCTGTCTCAGGCCGGCATGGTCGCGCACTGGCGCAGGGAGAACGGTTCTAAAGACAAAATCCTTTTCAATGCCCTCGGGGCGCTCGTGACAGGCGCCACCGTGATTGTGATCATTCTGGCGAAATTTACGGAGGGCGCCTGGGTCACGGTAGTGCTGATTCCCGCGTTATTAATCCTCATGTACCGGGTGCGAAGCCACTACGACCATGTTGCGATGCAACTGGCTGCTCCCAATCCCGTTAACACCGAGAGCCTGACGCTGCCGATCGCTGTCATCCCGATGCCTTACTGGAGTAGCGTGGGCGAGTCCGCCATGCGGACAGCACTTGTGATCTCCAAGGAACTGAAAGTGCTGCATGTGGCGGATGAAAACGCGACCGACGACGAGGTAGAGAAGATGTGGAACCAGTGCATCTGCCAACCGATTGTGGACGCCGGCTTCCCCGCCCCGGAGTTAGTCGTTCTACGATCGCCGTATCGTTTTATCGTTTCGCCGATCGTGGAATACGTCACGAGACTGGCGCAGGAGAACCCCGGACGCCGCATAATTACTCTGGTTCCCGAGCTGATTGAGAAGCACTGGTACGGCTATTTCCTGCATACGCAGCGCGCCTCACTCCTGAAAGCTCGGTTTCTGATGACAGGAAATGATCGCGTATCTGTTTTGAATATCCCGTGTTATCTTAAGTAGTTTGCATTTATTCCATAATATTTTGTATTAAGCCGGCAATTAAGTGCTACGATAGCACCTATAATTACCGTGCGAAATACCGAGCTAGACCAGTCCGCACCCCGGCCCGTCACCCTCGTCGTTGCGTTTCTCGCGCTCGCCACGGCTGCTGTGGCCCTTAAGCCCTCTGCTGAAGTACCGCCGCTGAAGGTGGCGGCCATCGGCAAGGCAGGCCCATCACTCCTCGCGGCTGCGGCCCTGCGGCCCAAATATCCTTATTCAATCGTGCCGGGCGGGGTTTATTCGGCGGCCGAACTCATCGCCGCGATCCGGCGAGATCCGTCAATCCGTACACATTTCTCGGATTTCAACGCAAAAGAGGCGAGACTTGTCCGCCTGACAGAGGATCATTACAGCTATGTTTCGTACCGGATTCACAATCAGATCTTCTGGACGCGGCACCGGCTGAAGCTGCCAAAGGGGGAAGTCCTACTGACGGACGGATCCAAGTACACGCGCTGCCGGTGCGGCAACCGAATTTCGGACAAGGCCCAGATGAACGTTGCAGCCATGGAGCCGCTCGCGCTGCTTTCGCTGCCTCAGATGACGTTTGACAATCTGCGCGACTTCGAATTCACCGAAGCGCCACAGGTTGCTGACAACCGGCAATTGCTCCTGAATCTCGACATCATGCGCGAGTTCAGCGAGGAAGATTTGCAGGACCAGAGCAGTGATGCCCGTATCAAGCTGAAGAACCCTGCGCCGCCGCCTCACTCACACGACCGGTGGCTAGCCGCTCTACCGCTCGCGGCTCTTTCATTGCTGGCGCTGAATCATCATCACTCCGGTCCCGCGGTAAACTCGCTCACGGCCTCAGGCAGCGGAACGGGAAATACGGGCGGCCCAGGAACGAATGTTCCGCCGAGCGTCCCTCCTGGCGGCGGCTCAGGCGGAAACCCTGGCGGCGGCTCAGGCGGAAACCCCGGCGGCGG
>JAFAMM010000480.1 GCA_019233375.1 Acidobacteriaceae bacterium | reverse complement strand
CACAACTGCTCCGCATTGGCGCTCAGGTGCGCATCACAGCCCGCAAGGTCTGGATCTCGATCGCCAACAGCTACCCGCATTGGCGCGCCTTTGCGCACGCGCATTAGCAGTTACGCTGCTGAAGCTTAAGGGCACCACAGTTCTTTGACAACTTGCCCGTTCCTAACAGCAGTTTCGTGGCGGAGCTTGCCTGAAAATGCGTTTCCATAACATCACTTCATCACTGGTGAGATATCCCGGCTAGGTGCTTCTTCTTAGCAAAATCGGCATCGGGCTGGTCGAGAGGAAACTCCATTCTACAATTCAACCAAAAGACGTAGGTCGTCTTCGCTAAAGATACGCCCTCTGGCGTCCCGTTTGAATTCTGGATATCTACCCGTGTATACGCGATATCGGAACAAATCGGGCCGGATTCCAAGCAGAGCGCAAGCATCTGTGGTTCTGTAGTACAACTTCTTCTCAATCCCTAATGAATTTAGAAGCTTAGGCGGCATGCGGAGATACGGGTCCGGCAGGAGAAGCCTGAGTTCGTGACTGCCACCAAAATTCGAAGCCGCACCCGTGCGGCTTTTACGGAGATAGCACCCGCGAATGCCGCTGTACGCCTGGCATCATCCAGCGCTACCTCGCCAAGGTCAGCGGACCTCTGCTTGATCGCATCGATCTCCACATCGAAGTCCCGGCTGTCCCCTACAAAGAACTGCGCGGCAAAGCAGACGGGCAGACTTCCGCGGGCATCCGGGAACGCGTCGAAGAGGCGCGCGCCATCCAGCGGCGGCGCGGCTTCTATAATTCACAGATTCCGCCGTCGCAGCTCCGTGTCTTTAGTGCTCTGGATGAGGGCGGCGAGCGCACGCTCGAGATGGCCGTGCGGCGCATGAATCTCTCCGCGCGTGCGCACGACCGCATTCTCCGCGTCGCGCGCACGGTCGCTGATCTCGACAAGTCGGCCGCGGTCTCAGCAAAGCATCTCGCCGAAGCCGTGCAGTTCCGGAACCTGGACCGTAATTACTGGAACTGAGTGCTGCAACCCGGCTCTAATTGACCTCGCGAAGCTGGTATAATAGCCGCCCAAGTTCCGGATCTATATGGGTCGGGACTGCGGAACAGGAGGTCCCGATGAAAAAGCTGGTTATGATCCCGTTGCTTGCAATTTCGTTCGTGTACGCAGCAGAACCAAACAAATTTGTTGGAACATGGAAGCTTGACGCAGCCCGGAGTATCTACTCCGACTCCACAGCGCACCCCGCTGAGGCAACGCTAACCATAGCAGACGAGGCTTGGACCTACACGTCCACGGATACGTCCGGGAAGAAATCCGCCATCAGCAGTCAAGGTGACGACAAATTCAGCGTGAAGAGCGAGCCAACTGGCAATCCATATCTCGCTGACACGCGATTCATCGACAAGCAGAGCGGAAAAGAAACGACACGAAGCGTGGCCGCCCTCTTGCCAGATGGCAAAACGTTTGTGATGTATAGTTCTGGCGTCGGTCCAGACGGCAAAACGTGGTCCGATGTCACGTACTGGACAAGAATCCGTTAGATATAAGTAGCTAAAACGATCTGCGCGTAGCGCGCACGGTCGCTGATCTCGACAAGTCGGCCGCGTCTCAGCAAAGCATCTGGCAGAGGCCGTGCAGCAATTACTGGAACTGACCCCTTATCATTCGGGATAATGGAGTCAATAGTGGACAGCGCAACGCTCAACACGATCATCAGCACGAGCGGAGCCGTAATCGTCGGCATCGCTGGAATGTACATTAGTTCAAACCAGCTTGGTCGACGGATAGACGATTTGCGAGAAGACTTCCGGGATATGAAAGCTGAATTCCATACCTTCAAAGACGTCGTCAACAGCAAGTTCGCCGCTTTGGACTTGGAAATCGCGAAGCTCATGGACCGGCGCAACGATCGTTAGCCCGCGCTCGGCAAAAACAACTCTCTCCCGTTTTGTTTAAAGCTATACTGGAAAGACTCCCCCAACCGAGCTTTTCAGAAGGAATCGCATGGACGAAAAAGAGCGCAACCGCACCCTGACCCTCACCCTGGGCCAGATCGAAAAACAGTTCGGAAAGGGATCCATCCTGCGCCTCGGCGCAAAGGAAGCCATCGTTCCTGTTTCCGCCATTTCCACCGGGTCTATCTCGGTCGATTACGCGCTCGGTGTCGGCGGATTTCCGCGCGGGCGCATCTGCGAAATCTTCGGTCCGGAGTCTTCCGGCAAAACGACTATCGCTCTACAGGTCGTCGCCGAAGCGCAGAAGCAAGGCGGCATGGCGGCCTTCATCGACGTCGAGCATGCGCTCGACCCCGTCTATGCCAAGCAACTCGGCGTGGATGTCGATAACCTCCTGGTGTCGCAGCCCGACTTCGCCGAACAGGCGCTTGAAATCACCAGCGCCCTGATCACCTCAGGCTCTATTGACGTCCTGGTCGTCGATTCTGTCGCCGCGCTTGTTCCTAAAGCCGAACTGGACGGCGAAATGGGCGATTCGCATATGGGCGTGCAGGCGCGCCTGATGTCGCAGGCCATGCGAAAGCTAACCGGCATTGTCGCGAAATCCAATACCTGCCTGATCTTCATCAACCAGATTCGCGAGAAGATCGGGGTCATGTTCGGCAATCCGGAGACGACCACCGGCGGCCGCGCGCTGAAGTTTTATTCGTCTGTGCGCGTCGATATCCGGCGCATTGCGGCGATCAAGGACGGCGAAACAGTAACCGGCAACCGTACCAAGGTGAAGGTGGTCAAGAACAAAGTGGCGCCGCCTTTCCGTGAGGCCGAGTTCGACATTATCTACGGCGAAGGCGTTTCACGCGAAGGCGACCTGCTCGACCTCGGTGTCGCCCAGAACGTCGTCGAAAAGAGCGGCTCCTGGTTCAGTTACAAAGGCGAGCGCATCGGGCAGGGACGCGAGAACGTCCGGCAGTTCTTAAAAGACAATCCTGATATTCGAGCCCGGATCGAAGCGGAGCTGCGAAAATCACTCGGATTGATAAAATCGGCGGAGACGCCGGAAGCGGCCGCTGCCATTCCGACGCCGATCGATGCGGGCAAACCGGCGGCTGCCCGCTCACGCGCTTAACCCAAGGTGTTTCAACCGCTTACGCGGTGACGTTTCGAAAAGTCCCATTCTTTGTTACGCTGAATTTTTGAGGGGGCGTCGGCTCTCTCGATCCCCCTTGGTGTTTCAATGGATTCCGAAAACAACAATCATTCTGTCGCGACCGAAGAGGCGATGAGCGCCGATAGCGCTGCACCCGCGCCGGATGGGCGCGATTCTGTAGCCGAAATTACTGCTGACCGAGACCGTATTGCCAAAGAAAAGGCCGAACTGCAAGATCTTCTACAGCGGCGCCAGGCCGAGTTCGACAACTACCGCCGCCGTATCGAGCGGGAGCGGAGCGAGCTGCTTGAATTTGCGTCCATGGACACGATTAAGGCCTTGTTGCCTGTTCTGGACGATTTTGAACGTGCTTTGAAAGTAGAAAGCGCCGATAAAGAGTACGCGCGCGGCATGGAAATGATCTACCAGCGTCTGTTCGAAGCTCTGCGAAAGCTCGGCCTGGAACAGATTTCTGATGAGGTGCCGCTTTTTAATCCGCATATCCACCACGCCGTCGAAATGGTGGAGACACAAGACCATCCGGACCAGACGATCCTTGAGGAGTATCAGCCCGGTTATTACTTCAAGGGCAGGCTTTTGCGCCCCGCCATGGTCAAAGTTGCAGTGAATGCGTAACGGCGCGATGACAGGACAATCTGCAAGGTTCGAATGAGTGTTGCTAAGAGAGACTATTACGAAGTTCTGAGCGTCACGCGAGATTGCGATGACCAGGCATTGAAGAGCGCCTACCGCAAACTGGCTCTGCAGTACCATCCTGACCGGAACCCGGGCAACCACGAGGCTGAAGAACGCTTCAAAGAGGCGGCCGAAGCCTATGCGATATTGAGCGATCCGCAGAAGCGAGCGGCCTATGACCGGTTCGGGCATCAGGGTGTGAGCAGCAATGGCGCGGGAGGTTTCGACGAAAGCGCGTTTGCCGATTTCGGTGACATTCTCGGTGACCTGTTCGGCCTCGGAGATATCTTTGGCCAGCGCCGCGGCGGCCGGTCGCGCGGACCTCAGCGCGGCGAGGATCTCCGCTACGACCTCGAAATCAGTTTTGAAGATTCGATGCGCGGTTTGTCCGCCGATCTGCAGATCCCCCGTATGGAGGCATGCAGCAAATGCCAGGGTACGGGTGGCGAGCCGCACGGCGGCCTGGTCACCTGTTCGGTGTGCGGTGGCCGCGGCGAAGTCCTCTATCAGCAGAGCTTTCTTTCCATCCGGAAAACCTGCCCCACCTGCGGAGGGCGCGGCAAGGTCATTCGCCAAGCCTGTACGCAGTGCCGCGGTGAGGGCTTTCATCGCGTCGAGAAGAAACTGAAAGTCAATATTCCCGCCGGCGTGGATAACGGCACCCGCCTGCGCTTGTCAGGGGAAGGCAACCCGGGCGCTCCCGGCGCCCAGCCTGGCGATCTCTACGTTGTCATTAAGGTCGCCGAACACACCATCTTTGAACGCCGCGACAATGATCTGCACTGTACGCTGCCCGTGAACGTGGCACAGGCGGCGCTCGGCGCGGAGATCGAGATCGAGACGTTTGATGGACCGCAGAAGATCAAGATCTCCGAAGGAACGCAGTCCGGTGCGCAATTCCGGTTGCGCAATCTCGGTGTCCCGCACCTGAACAGCCGGGCGCGCGGTGATCTCTTTGTGCATGTGGATGTTCAGGTCCCGAAGAAACTGACTCGCGAACAGCGTCGGCTGTTTGAGGAGTTGCGCCAGGTGCTGCCCGCCGATAATCTGCCGCACGAGAAAAGCGTCTTCGAAAAAGTGCGCGACTTCTTCGGCTGAGGTGTTTCAACGCGTCGCCGGATACTCCTTTGAGAGCTTGTTGCGAGCATTATAGACCCTGAAACTGCCATCAGGATCAGCCGTCACCTTCAAGTAGTAGCCGGTATCCGCCTCGGTTACGTTTGCGATGAAGGGATCCTCGGCATTGTGTTCGCTGCCGCCCGCATCGGCAAAATGCAATTGCCACAAACCCTGCAGCCCCGGTGAGGATTTGACGATATCCCAGGCGGCCGGCGAAGCGCCTTTCTTGTTTCCGTTGTCCATGATGGCGACGCGCGGCTGCAGCGCATGAACCAGCGCGGGGCTGTTGCTCTCATCGAATCCATGGTGCGAGACGACAAAAATGTCGGCACGGCCGAGCTTATTGTTCGGGCAGACCAGCTCGAGTTCCTTGTTCCAGGTGAGGTCGCCGAGATCCACAATCTTGAGGCTGCCAAACGTGATGACGACACCCACCGAGCGCGCATTTTCGCTCGGGTCCGAGGCCTTTTGCTGGACATCCGTACAAAACGAATTCGCCTGTCCCCCTCCTGGTAAAGAATGATCGAGAACGTTGCCGTCTGCACTGACAACCGTGACATCCATTCCCTTAACCGGCAGTTGTTCACCGGGCTTGGCGAGGATATGGTTGGCGCTGCTCGTCGCCGCTTGGTATTCGGAGTAGAGCGTCTCGGTCGTTTTTGAACTTTCCCGGTTCGGCCCGTGATCGATAAACGTGCCCACCGGAATCTTCTCGATCAGTTGCGGCACTCCTCCCACATGGTCGGTGTGATAGTGCGTGATCAGCACGTAATCGATTTTTTTAATCTTGGCGAGTTTCGCGGCAGCGGCGATGCGGTTTGCATCGCGGTAAGCGTTATAGCCCCAGCCCGTATCAATCAACAGGCTGTGTCCGCCCGGCGCCACAAACAGCGTTGCTTGCCCGCCTTCGACGTCGATGAAAAAGATCTCCAGCTGCTTCTCAGCCGCCTGCATCGCAACGGTGCAAGCCAGCGCGCTCAATGCCACCAACAGCGCCCGCATGGCACAGATCCTATCAGAGCAGCGGCCCGGGAACTCTGATCCGGAAAATATCGTACTTTCGATTAGATAAAGGAATGGTGGGAGACTGGTTCGTTGCCCTTCTGTACAAATTGCGGAGCTAAGGTGGATACCACCGCCTCGTTTTGCGGTAATTGCGGGAAACCGCAGCCAAGAGCGGCTGTACCACCGGCGACCGACCTGCTGGATAACGTGAGCGACCGCACTGCATGCATGCTGTGCTACGTCCCCATCCTGGGCGTTATTCCGGCCATCGTTTTCCTGGCTTCACACAAATTCCGCACCAACGTGCGTGTTCGATTCAACGCCTTCCAGTCTGTCTATCTTTTTGTGACCTGGCTGATTGTCTCTTCCGCTCTCCCGGCTCTGCTGTACGGCGTTCCCCACTCGGGCGTGGAACACGGGATGCTTATCCTGCTCAAGTTCGTTCTTTTCCTTTGTTGGGTTTACCTGCTAGTCAAGGCGGCCAACCAACAGCAGGTACGGCTACCGGTCATTGGTGATCTCGCGGCCCGGTCAACCACCGAGCAACTGTAGTATAATTATTCATTGTCGTGAATAATTACTCATCCCGGCAGCGCGTGGGTGTCGTTGGATTCCGGGGTTACAGCGGCGCAGAGCTGGTTGCGATTCTCTCCCGCCATCCCGCAGTCGAAGTGACCCTGCTGGAGCACCGGCCCGATGCCGAGCAACGCGCCGCGCCGCTTGGTCACCGGCCGCCTAAAACCATCCCCGCCACCGCCGAAGCCGTCCGGCGCGAGGGTCTGGCCCTGGTGTTTCTTGCTACGCCGGCCGAAAGTTCAATCGAACTCGCGCCCGCTTTCCTTGATGCCGGAACGAAGGTCATCGACCTCAGCGGCGCGTTCCGGCTGCGCGACGGCGAAGCGTATTCGCGCTGGTATAAAGAGCGGCACACCGCACCGCGGTTGTTGGAGCGCGCGGTTTACGGACTGCCTGAGTTTTATCGTGACGAGATTCGCAACGCATCTCTGATTGCAAATCCGGGCTGTTATCCGACAGCGGCGAACCTCGCGCTTCGTCCATTGCTGACCGCGCAGGTGATTGACCGCTCACGCGGGGTCATCTGTGACGCCAAATCCGGAACCAGCGGCGCTGGACGCAAGGCATCGCTCAAAACCAGTTTCTGTGAGGTGGCGGAAAATTTCAGCGCGTACGGAATTATGGAACACCGCCACGTGCCGGAGGTATTGCAGCATTCCGGTCTCGGCGAGCGCGAATTTACTTTTACAGCGCACCTGCTGCCGATTAACCGGGGCATTCTGGAAACAATTTACGTCCGCACTCAGCGCGTGGAAAAACCGGTGGACCTGCTCTCTATATACGAGGAGTGCTACGCCGGGGAGCCGTTTATTCGCCTCTATGCGCCTGGCAAAGTGCCGGATCTTCACGCTGTTCAGCACACGAATTTTTGCGATATCGGCTTCGTTTTTGACGCCGAGACGCAGCGGGCGACCATCATCGTGACCCAGGACAACCTGGTCAAAGGCGCGGCCGGTCAGGCGGTGCAGAACATGAACCTGCTGCTCGGCCTACCCGAGACGGAGGGCCTGCTTTGAAGATCCTGATCAAGATCGGCGGCACTCTGGTCGACAATGAGGCGAGCCGCCAGTCGATTGCCGCGCAGTTATGCGAGATCGGCCGTAGGCATCACGTCGTCGCCGTACACGGCGGCGGCAAGCAACTTACCGGATTTCTCGAAGCGCGGGGCATCGCCAGCCGGTTCGTCCGCGGTTTGCGCGTATCCGATGAAGGCGTGGTAGATGCGGTAACGAAGGTCATCGCCGGTAGCGTAAATAAGCACGTCGTTTCGGCTATCATTCGTGCCGGGACGCCCGCTGTCGGCCTCTCGGGAGTTGATGGCTCACTTACCCTCACTGCTCAATTGGATCCTGTCTTAGGTTGGGTCGGGAAACCGCTCACCAGCGACGGACGGATCCTCGACGTCCTGCTGGCAGCCGGCTATTTGCCGGTCGTGGCCTGTCTGGCGGGCGACCGCGAGGGTAACATCTACAACGTCAATGCCGACCAGATGGCCGCGTCCTGCGCCATCGGATGGCGGGCCGAGCGGCTCATTTTTCTAACCGATGTGGAGGGTGTGAAAGATGCGCACGGGCACCTCGTGCCTCAGTTGACGTGCGCCGGCTTGCGCGATCTGATCCATTCGGGCGTGGCGCACGGCGGCATGCAGGCCAAATTGGAGGCTGCGGCAGCAGCCCTCGCCGCCGGCCTGCCCGAAGCAATCATTGCGGGAGGACATCAGGCCGATATCTGCCTCCGGCTGCTCGAAGGAGAGCCGGCGGGCACCTGCATCAGCGCGGGCAACGCTGCGGCGGAGGTTTCAGGATCATGACTCAGACGGCAGTTTCAGTAAACAAAGCAACCATGCGCGACATCCCGAAGATTCTGTCGCTAATCAATTCCTATGCGGCCAAAGGCATGATGCTGCCCCGCACGGAATTTGAAATGTCGGAGAACATTCGCGATTTCTCCGTTGCGTATGACGGCGACGTGCTGCTCGGCTGCGGCGCGCTGCACTTCTACACGCCAACTACGGCGGAGGTCCGGTCTCTGGCCGTTCTTCCGGAGGTGACTGAGCACGGTATCGGCCGCGCGGTTGTCGAGAGTCTTGCGGCCGAGGCGAACGAAAATGAGTTGGAGGCGATTTTCGCCTTCACTTACGTTCCGCGCTTCTTTGAACGGCTGGGCTTTCACGAAGTGGAGCGCGGAGAACTCCCGCTGAAAGCCTGGAAAGACTGTTTACGCTGTCCGAAATTCCAGTGCTGTGATGAAATAGCGGTACTGAAAAGGCTGCGTCCGCAACTCTGGCATGCCCCAGTGCAGTACTATAACGGCGTGGATTTCGATGAACTCATTCAGCTCCCGCTTCCGGCGAAAGCGACCACCTTTCGCTAATAGAAGTAATACAAACGACTTATCTGTTCATTGATGTTTGCAAACCCACAGAAAAAAATACCTCTATAAGTATTTTTTACTAGCCTTTGTGGCTAATAGTACTATAATGAGTTCACAAACCCTTAGTACTGGAAAATATTCCGGAGGTTTTATAAAAAGGTGCGTGCTCTTACCGTAGACTTACAGGAATCCGCAGGCCGGGTCCTTTGTTGCACGATTTTTCGTCCCGGCGGCAGAAAATTGCTCGCCAAAGGACATGTCCTGAGCGATGAAGATATCCGACTGCTGCAGGGAGAAGGAATGCAGCAAGTTTGGGTGACAGAGCTCGAGGAAGGAGAGGTCGGCGAAGACGAGGCTGTCATGTCTGTGGCGGAAGCCATGTGCTGCGGCTGCGTTGAAATCCGATTAGCGGCCGGAGGGCGTGCCAACCTGGTTGCAACGTCTGACTGCTGCGTTCTCGTAGATGACGACCTGTTGCGCCAGATCAACTGCACCAGCAGCATCGTGATCGCAACGGTCCCGAACTACCGCTACACAAAAGCCGGAGAGCGGGTCGCGACGATTAAGAGCGCGCCGTTCGCGGTTGCTCAAACGCAGCTCGAGACGATCCTGTCAATTCTGAACGAGCGCGGGGCCATTCTGCAAGCGCGTCCCATTGCAGACGCCGGCGTCGGTGTTCTCTACACCGATCCCGTCCACGGAGAGCGCGCGCGCACTCTTTTTGAAAGCGTGGTAAGGACCCGTATCGAGCGGTTTGGGGGAAATCTCCGCTATGCGCTCTCGGCGATTGAGGATGAGGAAAGCGTTGCCCGGTCGGTGCAGCACCTGCTGCGCACCAAGCCCGCGGCCATTCTCATTGCCTCGACAACCGCGCCCGCTGGTCCCGAAGATGTTGTCGGCCGCGCGCTCGCACGCGTAGGCGCAAATGTAGAGCGCTTTCTCGCGCCTGTCGAGCCGGGCAACCTCATGATGCTGACGTATAAGGATGACACCCCGATCGTTTCCGCCCCCTGCTGTTTCCGCTCAGCAAAGCCGAACGTTCTCGATCTGGTTCTGCCTCCCATGCTCGCCAAGTACCGTATTTCCGGTTGGGAAATCGCCTGTCTGGGACATGGCGGACTCCTAAATTAGATTGCAACGCCCTTCCTCCGCATGACCCGGGGTGCCTCAGAGTCCCGGGTTTCTTCACCGGTTTTCGCGTTCGTCTGCCTTCCCTCCGGCTCGCCGCGAAAACCGGCTTTTTCTGGTGTGCCATTGCTATGCGTCCGCGATGGCAGGAACCGAGCGGGAGTTATCATGTTTTCGACGCATGCCTGAACGCTCGGAACAAGACGAACTAGGTGCGAAGGTGATTGAGGTGATCGCGCGCACGCAGCGCATTCCTGCCGATTCCATCTCTCTGAACAGCACTTTCGAGGAGCTCAAGATTGATTCTCTCGACGGCATCAACATCGTCTTCGAACTCGAAAAGGCATTTAATATCGAAATCCCGGACGAGGGCGCGCAAAATCTCAGATCGGTCAGCGAAACCGTAGAGGGCGTACGCAAGCTGCTGGGCCTGAAGCGCCAGCAGCAGACGGCTCCCTCCGGGGCGGCATGAACAGGGTCGCGGTCACCGGCCTCGGCCTGGTCTGCGCGCTGGGAAACACGGTCGCGGACTGCTGGCGGCGGGCTATCGCCGGCGAATGCCGCATTCTACAGCTCCGGGATCCAGGATGCCCTCCTTATAAGTTTCAAAGAGGCGCGGAGGCCTGGGAGTTCGCTCCGCTCGAATACTTCACTGAAAAAGACATGGTGATGCTGGAACGGTTCGCTCTGCTCGCGGCCAAGGCCGCCCGCGAAGCCGTCGCGCAAAGCGGTCTTAGCTTCAACGGGGAACTGGCCGACCGCACGGCTATTATCACCGGAAGCAGTGTCGGCGGGCAATTTACCGAAGAGGAAGGATATTTGCGGCTATATCGGGAGAACAACCCGCGCGTCGCTCCACTCACCATTCCGCGTACCATGTCGAATGCCGGCGCCAGCCGGATTTCCCTCGAGTTCGGCATCACCGGCCCGGCCTATACGGTTTCGACCGCTTGCTCTTCCGCTAATCACGCCCTCGGGCAGGCATTCTGGATGGTCCGCAGCGGGCAAATGACGGCTGCCATCGCCGGTGGGAGCGAGGCCGTTTTCGCTGAAGGCTTGTTACGCGCCTGGGAGGCGATGCGGGTCGTCTCGACGGATGTTTGCCGTCCTTTTTCGTCAGATCGCCGCGGCTTATCCCTGGGGGAAGCGGGGGCGATGCTGGTGCTGGAGAATTGGGATCAGGCGCGTAGCCGCAGTGCAGACATCCTTGGCGAAGTCTTGGGGTTTGGCATGAGTTCCGATGCTCACCACATCACTCAACCGTGTGTCGAGGGCCCCGCCAAAGCCATGGAATGGGCGCTTCGCGACGCGCACATCCCGGCAAACAAAATTGACTATATTAATGCGCACGGCACCGGTACTCAGGCTAACGATGTGACCGAAACTCAGGCTATACGCCGCGTCTTCGGTGTACATGCCGATACGCTCCTGGTCAGCTCCACTAAGTCCATGCATGGTCACACCCTTGGGGCAGCGGGTGGAGTAGAGGCCGTGCTAACGCTGCTCGCGCTGAAGGATGGCATTGTGCCGCCCACAGCCAACTTTACGGCCGTCGATCCGGCCTGCAATCTCGATGTGGTACCGAATGAAGCGCGTGGCGCGCCTGTCCGGTGCGCACTCTCCAACACCTTCGCTTTCGGCGGCCTGAACGCCAGCCTGCTTCTTGGGCGTGCGTAATTCAGACGGGTAAATCGATCGTGTTTGAGAGTCTGGGATTTTCGCAGGACGTTTCTCAGCAAAGGTCCAGTTTCGACCGGACCCTTGCTGTGTCGGAGGAGGATGAACGGTCGCACTGCAACCGACACCCAATTTGTAATTAAGTTTACCTCATCTGTTTAGAAAATCTACCGATAAATGTAAACAGCTAGACAACAATACGCAAAACGGTAGTAGCTACTCGTGCAGGTACTTGCGGTACGCGCCGTTGTTATACGTGCTCCATGGCGTGAACCCGCCCATCTGTACAAAAAGCCTATAGGCAAAGGATATTCGCTTTGCAATCGAGCAGATCTCGCAGATTTAGACCGGGGCGCTTTAGATGTATCGTGTTGATCTGAAAATAGCCCCAATCCAGGGTCCCATCCGTGTTGTAGTGATAGATCTCGCACTTACCCTGCGGATTTTCAGCCCGCTGGATGGCTAAAGCCACCCGGCAAGCCGAACCGAACTTGCGGCAGGCGTACTGCTGGTACGGCGTCAGCGCATGCCGCTGGTCTAACTGCGCCTGGTAGGCTTCTTCCGACCGGGTCCGAAGCGCAATCACTAGCGGCCATTGAAATCGGAGTCGTACCGGTGATTGCAGGCCCACGGTATATTGCCTGTGCAGCTCACAGGTTAGCCATACCAGCAATAAGCCGGAGAGCAGCGCTGCCGCGCTCCAGACGGGGCCGAATTTTGCTCTCCTGGACGGCGCTGCTTTGCTGCGAATCCTTCGTTTTTTGGACTCTTTTTCGGCGCGGCGGCGGGCCGGTGTGTCCGTCAGATTTCGCGGCACTCCTGAGTTAGTGTACTGAACCGCTGCACCACGCCGTCACACATGCCGGGAGCATTGGAAAATGTCTATAGGGATGGCCCACGCACTCGAACTGCCACCATCCGGCCTCGACAACCGGGCCAGCACAGCAGGACTGCGCGCGGTCGCCACTTTCGAGGCGCTCAAGGGTATCGCCGTGCTCGGCCTGGGCATCGCGCTCCTTTTCCTTCATGAGCACGTGGAAGATTACGCCGAGTACCTGTTATTTCACCTGCACATCAACATGGATCGTAAACTCGGCCATGCGGTTATGCATGCGGCCACGCAGATAAGTGATGCGCGGCTCTGGACGCTCGCTCTGGCAATCACGATCTATCCCGTTGTCCGCTTTGTGGAAGCCTGGGGCCTGTGGCACCGGCGCGTTTGGGCAGAATGGTTTGCGCTATTGTCGGGCGCTATGTACCTGCCTTGGGAGCTGCTGAAGTTGGGTGAAAAGCCGAACTGGACGCATGCAGGCATCCTGCTGATCAACTTAATAGTAATCGGCTATATGCTCTGGATTCGGGTACGCGAATGTGGAATGCGACTACGCTGCTCGGACGATGCTGAGTCAACGGCCACGAGTACTATGAGTCCCGAAAAAACCTAGTTTGTTCCTAGCTCGGTACTCGTATGATCGACAGGTAGTCACACAAGTACTAAAACTCCATGTATGGTTAGATTCCTTCGCTTCCTACAAAGCCTCGCGGCAGAATGGATCGTCCGCAGAGTACTCGGTTTGGTTACCTTTGCTGGCGCTTATCGACGATTGGCGAGGCGGTGCCTCTCGACCTAACCCTGAATCGAAGCAATGGGAGAACGGGACCGAACTTTCCACTTCCCGCGCGTGAAGTCAGGAACCTTTACCGGCCCGCTTCCCGCCTTCAAGGAGTCCTGGCTGAGCGGACCGGGAGCAGACCAGGCGGCCGCATCGTAGACGTCCATGTCCGGCTCCAGGCCGCGACGCATGCATTCTGCCAGACGATAGCATTCAATAAAATCCATACCGCCGTGCCCGCCGATCTTGCGGGCAATCTCACCTTGTTTCTTCCAAAGCGCGTTTTCGTATTGCGCCTTGTAGGGTTCGATGCTGTCGTACTCTTCGCGGCCCGGCTGGCCGTCGAAGTAAATCCGCGGCGGATAGTCTCTGAAAATGCCTTTTGTCCCGGCAATGCAATTAATACGGCTGTAAGGATGCGGATTCGAAACATCATGCTGCAGGTTGATCATGAGCCCATTGGCCGTTTTGATCAGAGACATGTTCATGTCGCCGTCGATATAGTGCTCCTGCCACTTCGGGTCGCCGGGAGGTACGTGTTTCGCGCGGTACTCGGCCAACCCTTTCGCGGGAGTGCTCATCGAGACCAGGTAATCGAAGCGATCCCCGCGATTGATGCCCATGTAGTTGGCGACCGGGCCCAGGCCGTGCGTAGGATACAGATTGCCGTCGCGTTCGGTGTGAACGGTACGCCGCCACAGGCCTTCGCCCTTGTTCGAGAACATCTCCTCGCGAAGGTCGTGCAGATACGCCGCCTCACCATACAGAAGATCGCCGAACAAGCCGGCTTGCACCATCGCGAGAATCAGGGTTTCATTCTCGCCATAGCAGCAGTTCTCCAACATGATGCAGTGCCGCCGCGTCTGTTCAGCTGTATCGACCAGTTGCCAGCATTCTTCGATGGTCGTAGCGGCTGGCACTTCCGTCGCAACGTGCTTTCCGTGTTTCATGGACGCGATCGCCATGGGCACATGCCAGCGCCACGGCGTCGCGATGACCACCAGGTCCAGATCTTCCCGCGCTACCAGACGTTCGTAGGCGTGGTCGCTTTCTGTGTACAGCTCCGGCGATGTCTGGCCCGCCTTTTCAACCAGGCTCTGGGCGTTCTTGGCCTTTTCAGCGACGATGTCGCATATTGCTTTAACTTGTACGTCCGCGCCGAGGAAATTTTTCAGAAGCTCTGTTCCCCGGCCGCCTGTCCCGATTAAGCCGAGCTTCGGATTCACAGTCTCGAAGGACATTCCGATTACGGTCTTGGCGGTCGTAGGCGGTGGTGTTTCCTGCCCTGAAACAATGACGGCAGCCGCACTGGTGGCTAGAAGGAATTCACGTCTGGATTTGGACACGATTCGCGACTAGTCTAACTCACCGAGGATTACGCGAATATCGGGATTCCTGGTCGCGAGGATGCCATCTCTGACTTCGCTGACGCCGTCACGCGTATAAACAGTCGCACGGCGAGTGGCCGGGTCAATCAGCCACACGTAGCTAACTCCGAATTCAAGATAGTCATCGATTCGGGTCTGCATTTCTTTAATGCGATCGTCAGGAGACAAGATCTCGATACAGAGAAACGGAGGAGTTCGCACAATATCGACCGGCGCCGGGCCGGTGAGCACAGTTATGTCGGGAACGCGAAACCGGGTTGGCTTAACTTGAACTCGCTGTTCAGGAACCACGAGAATCTTCCATTCCTTTTCGTGTTTCAGAAGAAACCCATACAACAGCCCCTGCAGCCGCGCGTGATCCCATTCACCCAAGTTCCGCTCCAAGAGCTGCCCATCGACGTACTCGCGGTCGGGCCGATACACGGTGGAGAGATACTCGCCTAGCGGTACAACCGTTATTGCTGACACGATCAGTATCCCCAGCTCAATGATCTCCGTCAGGCCGCCGCTGCGACCAGGCTCTTTTCGATGGCTTCCGCGATTAGTTTGCCATGGAACCGGCCATTTTCGATAAAGATTTCGTTCGTGTGTGTTCCTGCCACAATCACGCCAGCCAGATAGACACCGCCGCGTTCGCTTTCAAGAGTCTCGGGGTCGGTGATGGGCTTCGAAGTGGCGGGATCAAGATGAATACCATGCTGGGCCATAAATTCGAAATCAGGCCGGTAACCCGTCATCGCAAAGACGAAATCATTCTTCAACGTAACTTCGCCCTCAGGCGTTTTGAGAACGGCCTCGTGCTGCCTGATCTCTTTCACTGAGCTGTGGAAGTAGGCCTTAACTTCCCCGCTCTTGATCCGGTTCTCGATATTCGGTTTGATCCAGTATTTGACGTTATTCGAAATACTCGCGCCGCGATGCACCATGCTTACCCGCGCGCCCGTCCAGAAGAGGTCCAAAGCAGCTATAGACGCGGAGTTCTTCGCCCCTACGATCAAAACATCGTGGTTGTAATACGGGTGAGGCTCGCGATAATAGTGAATCACTTTTTCAAGGTCTTCACCCGGCACATTCAACCGATTGGGGATGTCATAGTAGCCGGTGGAAAGAATAATCTTGCGTGCTGCATAACAGAACTGATCGCCCGCGCTGTTCTGGGTTCGCAGCGTGAAGGCGCCATCCGAGCCGTCGAAGGCGAGAACGCGCTCGTACTGATGAATATTGAGGCTATAGTGGTCTGCCACCCGGCGATAGTACTTCAGCGCTTCCGTGCGGCCGGGCTTCTCGTTCAGCGATGTCATCGGTATGTCGCCGATCTCGAGAAGCTCTGGCGTGGTGAAAAAAACGAGGTTGATGGGGTAGTGATAGATCGAGTTCACCACACAGCCCTTGTCGAACAGTGCGGCGGAAAATCCGCGCTTCTGGACTTCGATACCGCAGGCCAGGCCGGTGGGTCCCGCGCCGACGATTGCTACGTCAAATTTCTCCACGTATCCTCCAGTGGACTCACAAACTAAAGCAGAGCTTCCACTTTTTGATAGACGCCTTCGAGAGCAGCAGGCAATGCGGCTGGATCTTTGCCGGCGCCTTCCGCCATGTCCGGGCGGCCACCGCCCTTACCGCCCACCGCCTTTGCAACGTCGCCAACCAGCTTGCCTGCTTGGACCTTCGCCGTCAAATCTTTGCTTACGGCAGACACGATCGAGACCGTTGAATTATTCACTGACGCGATCACAATCACTGCGCTGCCCCACTTGTTGCGAAGCGAGTCGGCGATGGTCCGCAGTTGTTTCGAGTCAAGTCCTTCGAATCTTTCCGCGAGCACGGTGGCGCCGTTGAAAACCCTGCCGTTGAGCTTGTCGGCCTGTTGATGCGCCAGCTGCGTTTTCAGTTGATCTACCTGGCGCTCCAGGATCCGCTCACGTTCGAGAACTTTTTCGAGCTGATTCAGAAATTCCCCGGTGGACGCATGCAGCAGTTCACCGGCAGTTTCTATCTGTGCTGAGGCTTCCTGAAAGCGTTCCAGCGCGCCTTCGCCCGTGATCGCCTCAATACGCCGCACGCCGGCCGAAATGCTGCCCTCGTAGACAATCTTGAACAAACCAATGTCACCGGTACGGCGCACATGAGTGCCGCCGCATAGCTCGCGGCTGAAACCGGGAATGCTGACCACTCGGACGCTTTCGCCATACTTCTCGCCGAAAAGCGCCATCGCACCGGTGGCGAGCGCCTGCTCGAGATCCATGATCCGGGTTTCGACGCCGGCGTTGGCGAGAATCTGCTGGTTCACAATCCGTTCGATTTCAAGCCGCTCGTCCTCTGTTACCGCCGAGTAATGTGTGAAATCGAAGCGAAGCCGGCCCGGCTCGACCACGCTCCCCGCCTGCTTCACGTGCGGCCCCAGCACCTGCCGCAGTGCGGCGTGCAGCAGATGCGTGGCGGTATGGTTGCGCATGGTAGCGCTGCGCACGGGCGGATCCACAAACCCAATTAGTTTGTCGCCGGTCCGGATCGGCTGCAGCACCTGAATCTTCTGCACCAGCGCGGTTGGCGCGGGCTTGTAGGCGTCCTCGACCACGGCGACTTTCTCACGAGTCTCGGGGTTAAGCAGAAAACCAGTGTCGCCGACCTGCCCGCCCGACTCGGCATAAAACGGAGTTTGCGGGAACACAGCTTCAGCGGCGCCAGCCTCGACCAGATCCACCGCCTTCCGGTCGACAATCAGCTTGCAAACTTCAACAGGCGCTTCAAGCATCTCCCGGCCGATGAACTCGACCGCCGGCAGATCCTTATAGACATCCGCGATCTGAGCTTTGTCCGCGCCTTTCCAGCTAGCCCGCGCGCGACTTCGCTGCTTCTCCATCTCAGCCGCGAAGCTCTCGCGATCGATCGTAAGGCCAACTTCGCGCGCCATTTCTTCCTGCTCATCGAGTGCCAGACCATACGTGTCGTAAAGTTTAAAGGCTGCTGCGCCAGGCAGCACACCGTTCACAGCCGATTTCACTTCATCCTGGAAGAACCGCTCCGCCACCTGGAAGGTGGAAGCATAGCGATGCTCCTCGTCCTTCACGATGCGAGCAACGCGCCCCACGCTTTCCTGCAGTTCGGGATAGGCGAACTTCATCAGGTCGGCGACGAAACCGGTAAGCTTATGCAGATACGGCTCTGCAGCGCCTGCAAGACGTCCATTGCGCATCGCCCGCCGCATGATTTTGCGGAGAACATACCCGCGCCCTTCGTTTGAGGGCACAACTCCGTCGTGAATCAGGAAAGCAGTTGCCCGAGCGTGATCGGCATTGATGCGCAGCGCAATTTCGGTTCGCTCATTAGCGTGCCTGTGTACATGAAGCAGCTCGGCCGCGTGATCGACAATCGGCCGCAACAAATCCGTGTCGTAATTCGACAGTTGGCCTTGCAGAATAGTCGTCACGCGTTCCAGGCCCATGCCGGTATCGATCGATGGACTCGGCAGAGGCGTGAGCGTACCGTCATTGGCGCGATCGAACTGCATGAACACAAGGTTCCAGATCTCGACGAAGCGGTCGCCCGCATCCGACGGAAACCGTTCGTGCTCTCTGCCTGGAGCCGCCGCATCCGGACCCTGGTCGTAGTGGATCTCCGAGCACGGACCGCACGGTCCGGTCTCTCCCATCTGCCAGAAGTTGTCCTTTTCATCCAGCCGGAAGATGCGATCCGGCGGCACGCCCGCTACTTTTTGCCACAGTTGTTCCGCCTCGTCGTCTTCGCGAAAGACCGTGACATAGAGCCTGTCTTTCGGCAGGCCAAACCATTGCGGGCTGGTGACGAGTTCCCACGCGAACGCAATCGCGTCCTTCTTGAAGTAATCGCCGAAGGAGAAATTTCCCAACATTTCGAAGAACGTCTGATGGCGCCGGGTGTAGCCGACATTTTCGAGATCGTTGTGCTTGCCGCCCGCGCGCACGCATTTTTGCGACGAGGCCGCGCGCGAGTAATCGCGCTTTTCGAGCCCAAGAAATACCTCTTTGAACTGATTCATCCCGGCATTGGTGAAAAGCAGGGTGGGATCGTTCGCAGGCACAAGCGACGAGCTGCGAACCACTTTATGTCCCTCGCGAGCGAAGAACTCGAGAAATTTCGCCCGGATTTCGTTTCCAGTCATCTGATACCTTCAGTTTCTCATCGGGCAGGAGATGAGAACTCAGAAGCGGAAAAGATCCTGCAAATCGGGTCACTCGTACACGGTTCGTACACGGCGAGGATGCTCAGTGCGGGCAACGGTCTCGCTTCAGAAATTCTCGATCATCCATGCGTTGCTGCTGGTATCGCGGCCGTTGATAGCGAGGTAGCGGCCGTCAGGCGATGGGATCGCCCAGCCGCCAATCGAATCTGCCTGAGCGCCAGACTGCTGCCAGAGTGAACGGGGCTTTCCGTTCATGTCGAAATAGAATAGACCGCTGCCTCGCGCGGAGGAGAACGCCGCGTAAAACCCGTTGCCGCCGGCAGCCCAATCGAGACTGCTGGCGTTCGACATATTTCTAACCGTGATTTCCCGGTCCGCGCCTCCGGTAAGCGAAAGCAAGCGAACGTGAGTTTCCGGTTCGCCGGCCCTCGCGATCGCGAACAGGGAACCATCGGGTGAGAGCGCACTGGCGTACTCGCCGGGTTCTTTCTGAATGGTCCTGAGCAGCTTCCCGCGACCCCTGATGGCGTCGAACGCAGTAATCGTGAATTGCTTTCCGTCCTGGCTAGTCTCGAGCAAGGCACAGAAGTTTGCGTGCGCGCTGCAATTCCAGTTCTTGGCGTTGAACATGTCCATGACAAATTGAGGCGACCCTCCATTTACTCGCATGCGCATCATCTTTGCAGGTCCGGGAGCCCACGCATTTGGTGCGCTCCCGTACACCACCCAGGCGCCATCGGAACTGACGCGAGGTCCGTAGCTCTCTTCGCCGCTTATTACTAACGGCTCGGCCGTCTCCGTACGAATATCCTGCTTGAATACCTCAAACTTGCCATTGCGGTCAGAAAAAAACAAAACAGCTCGATTGTCGGATGTCCACGCATTCGGCCAATCGCTTGAGTCATCCTTGGTGAAGAGGCGAGGAGGGTTGATGAGCGCTCCATCGCCTGCGACTTCCGCCAGATAAACTCGAGCGCGCCCGTTCAGCCGTATCAGCACCAGCCGTTTGCTGTCCGCGGTTGCGCTTAAGGACGCCAGCCGGAATGCCGCTATCGAACCGGCTAAACGTGCCGGTTTGGTGATTGGTTTTCCTGTCCCGCTATCAACAGCAGATACATAAAGGTTGTTAACCCTGGCGCTTGGCGAGGATTGCTTGGAAAAGACAATCCGCTTATCGGACAGCCAGCAGAAATCATCGACAACTAGTGCAGATGGAGGTACGACCATGTCGTGAGCAATGCCGTTCAGCGCACAGCTCTCGATGGACCACAGGAAGGATCCGGATGTTTGGCGCTCTACGCGAACGTAGGCCAAGCGTTTTCCGTCTGGAGACCAATGCACGCCGTATAGGAATTGGCCATGCGGCAAATCAACGGCTTTCCGAGGATTGTCGCCGTCGCTATCCATGAGCCAGATCTCTCGCATCCCAGCTTCCGGAGAAGAGTCTCGTGCGTGTTCCGCCCAAGGCAGAGGATCCTGCGGTTTGCGTGGCGCAAAGGCTACATATTTGCCGTCCGGCGAAACCGCAAAGGCGAAAGCGCCGTCTCGCAGCTCGCGTGCCGATTCGCCCAGCACGGACACGGTCCAGGTGCTATTTTGGCCACCGGCTTCGATGACATTCGCGAGCATTTGCGTTCCGTCAGGGAGCCAGGAGGCAATGGTCCAGAATGCCCATTCCGATACTCCCGGAGGCCTCGGGATCAAGCGCTCCTCATGCGTCGCGAGCAGCCTGACATGAATGCCTGCGGCGTCCGAGTACGCGAAATATCTGCCGTCGGGTGAGATGGCCGCGCTTTGCACCCATCTCTCGGGAGGATTGAACGTGAGCTGCTCCTGGTTGATCTCGCGCGTAGGGGGTGCGGGAGCCGGCCGAGAGACAAGCCAGACAATGGCAATCAGCAACGCTGTCCCGAATGCGGCAAAAATCCAGAGATTCTTACGCGGTTTTGATTTTGCGTTCGCCTGTTCTAGCTCGGGCGGCGCGGCAGCAACATTGACCAGCGGCGCGGAGGCGACATCGACCGGCGCTGCCAGCTCTGATTGCAGCGGCCCGATGAAGCGATACCCGCGGCGCGGAATAGTCTCGATAAACCGCGGTGCTTCCGCCGAATCGCCCAAGGCCTCGCGAACCTTATTGATCGCCCGGTTCAATCCCTGATCGAAATCGCCCGCGACTTCCGACGGCCAGATCTTTTGGCGTAATTCTTCGCGGGTCAGGACCTCGCCGGGGCGTTCCAGTAAAGCGACCAGCAGCTCGAACGGCTGCCCCTGCAGCTTGATTTTGCGGCCTTGCTTGAACAATTCGCCGGAATCACGATCCAGCTCGAACACTGAAAAACGGATCAGTCGGCTGTCCCTTGTGGCTCCGTCCATAACTCGAATCAGAAGTTCTCAATCATCCAGACATTGCGATCGGACACCGGGTCTCGGATAGCAAGATACTTGCCGTCGGGAGATGGGATGGCCCAAGTGGTTCGACCGCCTCTCGTCTCCCAAAGCGGCTCGACGTTACCGTCGAAGTCGACCCGCAGCAAGGTCCCTCCCAGAGGGCCCGAGGGCGAGTCAATAAGCCCAAGGCACCGAACGATGACCGACTTGCTGTCCGCCGTCCAGTCGATTTGCAGAGGATTCGGCCATCCCTTTGCTTCGATCGTCCGTTCTATCTCGCCTCTCAAAGACCGAATTTCGATTCGCCCTTGCGGATCGGGTCCGATCATCGCCAGATGCGAGCCGTCGGGCGAGACTGTCCAATGAAACTCCCTCTGCTCGGGCATAGGCATGTCGAAAAGCTTGCTGCGGGACCGCGTGACGACGTCGAAGCTTTCGAACACACATCGCTTATAGTCGACACATTCGGAGACGATGCACCTCGCGTCCGCGCGGTACGGGCAACTGAAATTGTCATAGCCCCCGTTGGTCTTAAACAGCGGCTGCGGCGCGCCGCCGATTACCGGTATGCGGATAAACTCGCGGGACTGACCCTGCCCTCGGGCTCGGGTGGAGATGATCCACTTTCCGTCCGGGCTTCGCCGCACCAGAATGTTTTCCCCTTCGCCGGTCGGGATGAATTCAGCCTCGCTCTGATCGAGCGCTTGCTTATAAATGCCGAACGCCCCAGCGCGGTTCGAAGCGAAAATGACCGCCTTGCTGTCCGCCGTCCACGTGAACGGCTCATTGTAACGCTTGTCATGGGTCAGCAGCTTGGCACTGCGCAAGTCCGCATTAGGTACGGTGGAGCGGATGTAGATCTGGGATCCATCTGACTCACTGTCGAACACCATCCGTTTGCCGTCTGTCGTCACGCTGAGGCCGTTCATGCTCAGTCCGGTAAGGTTTGTGACTCGTTGTGGATTGCCGCGCACTTTGCCTGTCTTCGGATTGACCGGGGTTGCCCAGAGATTTCGATCCGTCAGGTTCGGGGCTGCTTCGTTGAGCGCATAGTTCAGGCGCCCGTCCGGCGTCCAAGCCAAGTCGCCAGATCCAAGATCGGACCCTGCAGAGTACCAGCGTAGACGCCGCGAAGAAAGCACGACAGTCGGCGTTCCGCCGTTGGGATCGCATGTTTCAATGCTGTACTCGGAGTCTTCATGTGCAAGCCGAAGCTTGCGGTAGGCGAGACGTTCGCCCGTCGGCGACCATCGAACTGAGGCAAAATACGTGCCTTTCTGAGCGCTCACGATCTTTCGCGCATTCTCTCCGTTAGGTCCCATTACCCAAATCTCGGTATTCAGCAAACTTGTCGCGTTGTTATCCGGCGGCTGTGCCCGATAGGTATTCCCGGTGGTGAAGGCGATGAGCGAGCCATCGGGCGACACGGAGTCTACCCCTGCGTCGTCTCTCAGAAGCGTTGCCTTCCCGCCAATTACAGAAACGCTCCAGGCGCTCATGCCTTTGCCGATAGATGAAGCCAGAAGGCGGGTCCCATCCGGGAACCAGGCGGCGGGAAGCCATATGTCCCGGGCAGAGAGTTCCGCCGGCTTCGGCAGCAAGTTCGTTTCTCCCGTGGCGATCACCCGAATCTTGATCCCCTCCGAATCGCCATAAGCCAGGTACTTGCCGTCCGGCGAAATCGCGGCCTGCCAAACCGGATTGTCCGTCGAGTTTGTGGTCAGTTGCTGAACCCGTATCGGGCCTTTTTCTGTGGTGCGATGTGTTAGTAGCCAAACGGTGGCGACCGCCAGGGCCGAAGCCGCCGCGATTGCCAACGGAGCCCACCGTCTGCTGGGCGACTTCGGTTTGGCCATTTCTGTAAGTGTCTTTGGAACCGCAGCGTGTTCCTCAATCGCCCCGATGAACCGATACCCCCGGCGAGGGACCGTCTCGATAAAGTGCGGCGTCTCGGCCGAATCGCCCAACGCCTCGCGAACCTTATTAATGGCCCGGTTCAGTCCTTGATCGAAGTCACCGGCGATTTCCGATGGCCAGATCTTTTGGCGTAACTCTTCGCGGGTCAGAACTTCGCCGGGTCGATCAAGCAGCGCCACCAGCAGTTCGAACGGCTGGCCTTGCAGCTTGACCTTGCGGCCCTGCTTGAACAACTCGCCCGAATCGCGGTCAAGCTCGAAAATCGAGAACCGGATTAGACGGCTGTTTGTCCTCGTTTCGTTCATCGCCTGGCTTGCGAGTAAGAGGAATATAACACTGTTTCTGGCCAAAGAGGGTACCGGAGCACGCTGAACCCAAGAAATCTACGTTCCGATGTAGAAGATTCTAAAGCCACTTACGCGGGGATGCAAATTCAACCTACGGAGGAGCGCTGGAGCATCGACTGCCATGCGCTCTTCGACAAGACTGGCCTCGTGGCGAAACGATCCGCAGCACCCGGAAGCGAAGCAGGAAGCAACTCACACCCAAACCTTCTCGCGCGCGGCCCTCAGATGGTTCCGCCACAAACCAAATTCCCAAGGAGAAACCCCATGACTAAAATGTTTTCGACGATCATTCTTTCCGCACTGGCGACGATGCCGTCCGCCTTTGCGCAATCGAGCCAGCCCCTTCAGGCCAAGGTGCCGTTTGCCTTTTCTGTGCAGAACACTAGTTTGCCGCCGGGCAGCTACCAATTGACCTATAGCAATACAGCTCACTCCCTCTCGATCCGAGGCTTGGACGCCAATTCGAAGGGAGCGTTCGTGACCGCATTACCGGCGGATGCCTCCGAAGCTTCGGGCACCTCGGGCAAGCTCGTGTTCCATTGCTACGGAAAGTCGTGCTCTCTGGCACAGGTCTGGCGCGGCGGCAGTGCAAGCCGCGGGTTGAAGGTGCCTCAAAGCGAACAACAGCGCGTCCTGTTTTTCTCCATGCGCCCGGTCACAGTCACCATTCCGGCCAAGTGATTGGCCGGAGTACCGGTACGCGCCGACCTCCTCACGCGTGGACAATTGCCTTTACACTGAACGAAATCGAAACAGGAGAAGGTTAGTGAGTGGAGACCGGGTACACGTGTGGAGTGCCGCACTGATCGCTGTCGGATGTGCTTTCGGCTCGCCTTGTTTCGCCTCGGCTGACCGTCTGGTGTTCACCCGCCTTGCGCCCACCAAGGCTGCGCTCTATATCGCCAATGCCGACGGTTCGAATGAGCACGCGATCACGCAACCGGAATCGCTGAGCTACAATCCCGCCTGGTCTCCCAAAGGCGACTGGATCGCCTTCACATCGGAACGCGCCGGCTCGGCCGATCTGTTTCGTATGCACCCGGACGGCAGCGGGCTGGAGCGACTGACGGAGGATCCGGCCTTTGACGATCAGGCCGCCTTCTCGCCCGACCAGCGCAGCATTATCTTTGTGTCCACGCGTGCAGCGGGATTCGCTAACCTCTGGATTCTTGATGTCGCCACTCGCACAGCCCGGCCGCTCACATCCGGTACTGGAGGCGATTTCCGTCCGGCCTGGTCTCCGGATGGCCAGTGGATCGCCTTCTCTTCCGATCGCGGCAGCAGCCTGCCGCCTGCGAAGGGCCGCTGGGAACTGCTGCAACTCGCCGATATCTATGTCATTCATCCAGATGGCACGGGGCTGAAGCGCATTTCCGCGCACGGCGGGTTCTGCGGCAGTCCGAAGTGGACCCCGGATAGCAGAAGCATCACTGCATACTGCATGCCGGCTCAGGACACATGGACCCACCGCTTTGGAGATGGTGAAGGGGACGACCAGCTGGTGAGGATCGACGTTGGCACTTGCGCGACAACGCAGGTTACGTCTGGACCCGGGGTCAAATTGATGCCGTCGATTGTTCCCTCTGGAAAGCTTGCCTGGCTGCGGCGGGATAAAGCTGCGCACGGCGTCTTCTACGGCGATGGAAACAAAGGCCCATCCGGAGCGGATCTCTTCTCCCCGTCGTGGTCTCCGGACGGCACACAAATCGTGTACAGCCGGCTATCCGCCAAGCGTTCCGATATGCCAATCAAACTCTGGAGCCGCGACCGCGCCTTCGATCTCTACGTAGTGGGGCCATTGCCTTCGTATGATCGGAGTGGTAAGCGGCTGGCGCTCTCTCACCCGATCTCGGCTGCTCGATGGAGCCTCGCGATCAGCGACGACGGAGCGCCGGAGCGATCCATCCTCGAAAAGCCGGCCCTGATTCTCGCGCCGCAATGGTCTCCCGATGGCAGCAGGATCGCGTTTGGCCTCGGCGCCTTTTCTTCGTTTCTCGATTTCGATGTCGGCGCGAAGAAGCCCGTTGATCCGGCAAATGGCGGCGCCCAGATCGCGATTGTGAACGCCGACGGCTCCGGTTTTCACGTCGTCACCAGCGGACCGAACAACAATGCTTTTCCGTCGTTCTCGCCCGACGGAAAGCGCATCGTTTACCGCACTACCGGCGTAGGCGAGCAGGGCCTGCGCTTGCTGGACCTCGCCGCTGGGACAAGCGCCCAGCTTACGGCCGAATGGGACAACTTCCCCGTTTGGTCGCCTAAAGGAGACCGCATTGCTTTCATCCGCAGAAACGGCGCTGACTTTCAGATATTCACGATTCAGCCGGACGGAAAGGGACTCACGCAGCTGACGCACACGCACGGCATTGATGCGCACCTGGGCTGGTCGCCCGATGGCGAGCGCCTGATGTTTACCAGTTCCCGCATGGGATTCAAAGACGAGGTGCTGTACACCCGAGCTCCGCAACCTTACGGCGAAATCTTCGTAATGAACGCCGATGCATCGCACGTTGAACAAATCACCGACGATCAATGGGAGGAAGGCGGCGCCGCATGGCAACGGCAGCGAACAAACGGGCCTGGCTCTGCGACGGAGGAGAGATGATGGACTCGAGATCACCAGCAGTTGCTTTGCTTGTTCCGTATGTTGTTGCAGGGCTGCTGCGGGCCGCGCCGCCGTGCGCAGTTGCTGCCTCCCCCGACAGTGTCTGCAAAACTCGCGTTTACTATGTTGCCGCTGATGAAGTGAATTGGGACTACGCTCCATCTGGCCGCGATGAGGCCATGGGCATGGATTTCGATGCAATAGGAAAGGGCTACGCCGAACCCGGTCCGCACCAGATTGGCCGCGTCAACAAGAAGGCGGTCTACCGCGAATACACCGATGACACGTTCACAAAGCTGAAGCCCCGTTTACCCGAGGATCAATATCTCGGCATTCTCGGACCGATCTTCCATGGCGAAGTCGGCGATACGTTCAAAATCGTCTTCAGGAACAACGCTACACATCCATTCAGCATGCATCCCCACGGTGTGCTTTATGAGAAGGACTCGGAAGGCGCCGGCTACAACGACAACAGCAGCGGCAAGGAGAAAGTGGGCGGATGCGTACCTCCAGGAGCCACCCACACCTACACGTGGCAAATTCCTGAGCGCGCCGGTCCGGGTCCCGGCGACCCAAGCTCAATATTCTGGCTCTACCACTCGCATTGCGACGAGCTGCGCGATGTCGCATCAGGACTCTTCGGCGGGTTTGTGGTGACTCGGCGGGGCGAAGCAAAACCGGACGGCCGCCCCAAAGACGTTGATCACGAATTCGTGACGATGTATATCGCGATAAACGAGAACGAGAGCTGGTATCTCGATGACAATATCCGCGACCATTGCATTGATGCGAAGACGGTTAGCAAGACTGAATTCAGCTTACTTACCGCTACCGGCATCAATACACCCGCCGCAAATACCGGTTTCATTTCAACGAACACAAAGTGGTCCATCAACGGATACATCTACGGCAACATGCCTATGATGACGATGCGCAAAGGTGATCACGTACGGTGGTACGTTGCCACGTTAGGCGACTTTAACAATGCACATACACCGCATTGGCACGGCAACACGGTGCTGGTCGCCGGGCAGCGCACGGACGTGCTCGCGGTCACCTCCGCGCAGATGATCACCGCCGATATGATTCCCGATGCGCCGGGCATCTGGCTCTACCACTGTCACATCAGCGATCACATGCTGGCCGGCATGGTCGCACGTTATGAAGTGAAAGACCGTTGACTTGACGCTCCAGTTCACTTAGGGGATTCGGGATAGAGCACGGGTTGTGGGGAAGTATAGAGTAGTCCGCCCAGACCGAGTATTCGGACCGTCCCAACTGCCCGAGCATAAGTGGGGAATGGTCTTGAAGGCAATTGGGGGACGCCGCGGATGTTTCCGCTTGCGCGAATCGGCGGCTTTCGCGGACGGAACGGGAATCCCGCTCCTTCGATCCCGGAGAGCGTTGCTTTACGCCTTTACGAGAGACTCGGCCACACAGCGCGCCAAACGGACTTTGCAACCGGTAAAGCACTTGGCAAAATACACGTCCGTGATCTTCAAAGTGGACCGCCAAAGCAGGTGCAAAAAATCCTCAAGCTGGATGGTCGCCAACTTTTCATAAGGGATGTTACTTGGATTCCGGCGTATAATCCGCTGATGGCGTATGTTGATGGCTCGTTCATTGAGGCTTCTCCAGACGACAAGCTTCTACGGGCTTTCGTGACGACCGGCGTTAAGGTGCTGAGCGCCTTCGTAAACGGAGATTGGATTGTGCGGTTCGATCACTTGTTCGAGCCGCCAGCGGCGCAGAAATGGTTTCAAGACAACTGGAGCGGCTTCAAGGACGCGGCAGACCGTGTGGTCAATAGCCTTCGCGATATCAGGGAGGACATGTGGGAGAAGTTGAGGAACGCCGGGCTGACATCGGGCCAATTGAAAATGAAATGGCAGCTTTGGTATGACGATCTGTTATCCGGCCGCTTCAACAACATTCTGCGTAGACTGAATTCGATCTTAAAGAGCCTCGCGACGGTAATTTCGTTGGCTGAGTGTCTCGCGGAGTATAAAGAGCAGGTCGAGATAACGCTGAAAGGCTTGGGAAACGAAAACCGCGGAGATGCCACGGGATTAATCGACATACTTTCGGCCGAATAGTCGGAAATGGAATTCAGGTTTCACCGAGCTGATGCCTTTGTGGATCTTGTGAGAGGCTCCACGGTTTTGCTACCCTTCGAGAACCTCCGTCACAAGCCGATCCAGTCGAGCCTTTCGAGCAGCTCAATTCGCAATATACCCCTTGATGTGACCGGATCACGTGCGCAGGATTAGTAACCTATTTTTGTTGGCGGCAAATTCTGCAATTCGGATTGCGTTTCTGCGAATTAGTTCCACGGCAACGTTACTCGGATACCGCCAGCTTTCAAGAAGGATTACTTTAGGTGGCGGTCCAAACCGGCGGGCAAGCGGCGGATAATCGTCGCCATCGGTCGTGATGATGTCAAAGCCGTGCTGCTTTGCGTAGGACCAAATGACCTCATCGTGGACATCGCGCCGAAGCGGTAAGTCGAAGAGGTGGACGGAATCAGGAAACAGATCTGACAATTGCCCTCATCAATCGTGGTGACAGAGCGGCGTCAAACAGAAGCTTCACCGCACAGCGGTTCGCGGATCAGGAAACTGAGCTGCGTACGCAAATACGGCTTTGAAATCGTCCCTCTCTAGATACGGGTAATCGCTAAGAATCTCTTCTTCAGTAGCTCCGGCCGCTAACCAGCCGAGAATTTCCTGCACGGTGACTCGAGTGTCGCGTATACAAGGCCTTCCAGACCGCACTCCTGGCTGGATGACAATGCGCGAGAGATACGGGTTTGCGCTCACCTTATGATTCTTCCTCCCTGATATCATCCGACAATCCGATGGCTCACGAGAGACTCAGCCACAATTCGGCAGCCTGCCGTGTTGAAACGTTTCGAGACGATCCACGCTGATCTGTCGCATGTGGGTCACCCTTTGACCCGCGAGAAGGTTGGCATCGGTCAAGCGCCAGGCGGTGTTGTCCAAGCGTTCGGGTGTCGAGATCTTCCTCGCGACTCGCCAGGCGTGAAATTCAGCTTATGGATTATTTGATTGAAGCGACTTGGCTCCCCGACATGGATTCGAACCACGATTAACGGCTCCAAAGGCCGCTGTCCTACCATTAGACGATCGGGGAGCAGGGGGACAATTCGTCGAACTTCAGTGTAGCAATTGGTGCTCTGTCACCAGCTCGAATACGCTGTTCCGTCCAGCGCCGTCTTATCCGAGCCGCTCTTCACATCAAAAATCCCCGGGGTGCCGCTCGACCCGCTGATGGGCGTATCTTCCATCACCAGACGCCAGGTCTGGTCCGAATTCGTCATCGGGTCCTGCGGGACTTGCCGCAGGTATCCCTCCGAGACGAGATCCTGCAGCGTCTCGGGCGCTTTCTGTTTATCCAGCGTATACTCGTCAATCATGGTGCGGATCGTGAACAGATTGTTGCGCAGCACGCTCTCCTTCGCCCGTGTGATCGACTTCTGATAAATCGGCACGGCGATCGCAAGCAGCACCGAGACGATCGCCATCACCACCATCAGCTCCACCAGCGTGAACCCGCGCTGTGCTCGCTTCAAACCGGCTCTCACTTTTGCCTGCATCGCGCCCCGCCTACCACTCCGAGTAAGGTGTCCCGTCACTCGCCTTGTCCGTCGTCTTCGAGTACACGTCGAAAACGTTCTGCCCGCCCCACGAATCCGAAGTAGGTTCGTCCTGCATTGCCCGTTTGCCCCAGTCGGTCTCGCCCGTCATCGGGTCTTTAGGAATATGCCGGAGAAATCGCACCTTCCCTGACTGACCGTTCCCGGCGACCGTATTGTTCAGCTTGACGCCCTCCACGAGCGCCTCCAGAGTCGGTGGATAACAATATGCATCGGGGCCCGCGGACTGGATCTTCCCCCCGTCGCACATATCTTTGTAGCGGTCGATCGCCGTGCGCATCTCCTCCAGGTCTTGCAGCAGCGCCTTCTCGCGTGCCCGCCGTACCTGATAGCGCGCCGTGGGTACGGCCATGGTGGTCAGAATGAGCAAAATGCTGAACGCCACAATCAGCTCCACCAGCGTTAATCCGGACTGGCTCTTGCGCCGCCGCGCCAGTCCGCTCGAATAAGTGCTTCGAAGCATCGATTGACTAGGAACCTTCATACTAGGATCGCGGCGGACCCGTGGGCGCCGGACTGGTCGCGGGCGGGCTCTCGTCAGGTCCAGTAGGTGGATTATTCTGCGGGGGTGGCTCACCTGCCGGCGGATACCCGTTTTGTCCCGGCGGAACGCCAGGCCTCCTGGGAAATCTCGGATTAACCGGCGCATTCGGTGACTGCGTCTGCGGCGACGGCTGCTGCTGCTCGCCTCCAGTGTTGGTCTGCGATCCGGAGATACTCCCACGCCCCGTGCCTTGTCCGCGCCGATCCACCTTCACCACACTCGCCGTACCCGCATATATTCCCTCATCAGCGATGTTGCTCAGGTCCGGCCGCCGAATAATATGCGGCGTCAGAACAAACAGCACCTCCTGATCGCTAACGTTTTTCGTTCTCGTTCCGAACAGATAGTTGAGCGCCGGGATGTTCGTGAAGCCCGGCATACCACCATAAGCGAGAGTGTTTTCCTTATCCGATAACCCACCCAGAATACTTACTTCGCCGTCCTTCATACGTATGTCGGCTTCATCCACCTGTTGTCCGATGACCGGCTCCTGCACGCCAGCAATTGTCACTGTGAGTGGAACGTTCGAAATTTCCACCTTGAGGTGCATGCTTATATCCTGATCGCCGTTCACATGCGGTTGCAGATCCACCAGCGTTCCCACGTCAACCTGCTGGAACTGCGTCGTGGCATAGGGGATGGACCCCGGAGTCGCAACCGCAGAATTTAAGGAGCCCGAGACGTAGGGGATCTTCTGCCCAACCTTTAACGACGCCTTGCCGCCATCGATGACCCGTAGCTGCGGCCGCTGCAGGACGTGCGTGCGAGAGTCACTCAGCAGCGCCTGGACTACCGTGCTAGGCAGGCTGATCGAGTAATCTGACGTGCTCAGATCACTCAATCGGCTCAATGGAATGAGTGCGCCGGGGGTTCCCGTCGTGGTCGTGGTTCCCGTCGTGGTGGTTGTTCCTGTAGTGGTCGTGGTCCCCGTGGTCGTCGTAGTCCCGGTCGTTGTCGTGGTGCCGGTTGTGGTGGTCGTACCTGTGGTCGTCGTTGTTCCGGTGGTAGTCGTCGTTCCGGTGGTCGTTGTCGTGGCGCTCGTGATTCCCTGGAGAATAGGTCGTGGAGTGAACACCAGCGGGACGGACATACCGCCCTGTCCCAGGATGGAGGCGCCAATCGTCTGCATCAGCTGCTTGTTCACTTCCATCACCACTACGTCAATCACAACTTCTGCCTTTGGCCGGTCCAGATCATGCAGCATCTTTTCGATGAGCGCAAGCGTGTCCGGTGTACCGCGCGCCACAATTGCATTCTGGCTCGCTACCTGGAATAAGCCCTGGTTCAGCCTCGAACCCACGCGCAGCGCATTGTAGATTTCCGTAAATTCGTTTGTTGTGAATGCATTCTGTACGTAGAACACTTTCACAACTTCGTCCTCATACTCCCGCCGTTTCTGCTCGCCCTCCTGTGTCACAAAAATCGCATTGTGGCTGATCGGCTTCCAGAACGTGTGTGTTTGCAGCGCGATGTAGTCCAGCGCCTCCTGCAGCGTTACATTGTGCAGCTCCAGGTTGAAGTTGTGCGATGGGCCGCCCAGCGTCTCGATTCCCTGGGGATCGAGCAGTACGTTGATGCCAGCCAGCTTGCCCACGCTCTCGTACAGCACTCTCGCCGGCTGGTTGTTCATCGTCAGGCTGCTGATCTCGTTGTTAAGCGGTCGCAGCGTCGGCGGACCCTCAAGAGAATTAATCTGCTTTTCGAGCTTTTCCCGTGCCTGTTCGGCAGGCGTTAGCGCCGGCACGTTCGGATTTTTCTGTTTTTCCCGGATCATCTCGTTCGTCGCCCGGATCTCCTGCAGCGCGATCGGCGATGAAGGCTGGTCGATAAAGGCCTTGTTGAAATTAATCAGCGCCTCCTCGAGCTTCTGCTCTTTCTGTAGCAGGCGCCCCTGCTCGATATGGTAGTTGGCGGCGGTGTTATGAGCGCGCCGGTCCGCCATCAAGTAGCTGGCATCCCCCGGGTCAGCCGCTACTGCCTGGTCGTAGTAGTTGACAGCCGCATCGTATTCCTTTTTCGCTTCGGCTTGCTGACCTTCTTTGTAAGCCTTGTCGCCTTTCTTGTTGCGCGCCTGCCCCAGTCCCGCGATCAGCAGGGCGGCGCACAAAAATCCGGCGCCATAGCGTAACCTCTTTGAAATGATCACCTTAGCAGATTTCCAATAAATTCAAGCTCGCCGCCCACCCTCGCGGTCCGGCTGTTTCCGCATCTAGATCCGTCCGGCAGTCTCCAGCGCCGTCGCACACGTCGCCCGCATCTCTCGTTAACCAAAGGAAAGACGTACCCGGTGGTCGAGCCGTGCAGGGCTAATCACGCCCTGGGCGACACTGAAAGGAGAAATCGGTTTCCCCATTGTCTCAGCAAAGCGAATTCAAAATACTTAGCGACAACCGGTCGGCCGCTCATGACTATTTCCTGCTCGACCGCTATGAGGCCGGCCTGGTCCTGACCGGCACGGAGGTCAAGGCCGCCAAAACCGGCAAAATCCAACTCAAAGAAAGCTATGCCGAGGTCGCCGACAATGAAGCCTGGTTGATGAACGCTCACATCAGCGAATACTCCCACGGAAATCTCATGAACCACGTTCCCGTTCGCAAGCGCAAGCTGTTGCTGCACCGCCGCGAGATTGAGAAATTACGCGCCGAAACCCGCGAAAAAGGCCTAACTCTCGTTGCCACCCGGCTGTATCTCAAGAACGGCCGTATCAAAGTCGAAATCGCCGTGGCGAAAGGCAAAAAGTTCCATGATAAGCGCGAGGCCACCAAAGCGAAGGAGATGCAAGCGGAGGCGAAAGCCGCTTTGGCAAGACGTGCCCGCCAGTAGCCGCGTTCCCTGAAAGGCAGAATTTATGCAGATCAAAACAGTCACTTCAGCCGAAAACCTAAGCGTCGATGCGCTCGCCCTCATTTGCTTCGAAGCAGAGGAAAAGAAAGAAGGACAATCACAGCCGCCTGCGTCTGTCCCCGATCCGCCGCTGGCCGCCCAAGCCGGGTGGCTGGCTGATCTGCGAAGCTCCGGCGAATTCACTGGAAAGCTGTATGAAACGGCTGTCCTTCACCGGCCGCAAGGTCTCGCGGCCAAACGCCTCGTCGTGGTTGGTGGAGGAAAGCGCGAAAAATTCTCCTCCGTCGAAGTGCGACGCATCGCCGGCACGCTGGCCCGAACACTCAAAGGAAAAGGGGTCCGCAGCGCTGCTTTGCTCCTCGATACCCCAAATGGCGACGAATACGTCACTCCCGCGGCGGAAGGCGCCATCCTGGGCGCCTGGGAGCCTGACGTTTATAAGACAGATCCCAAGAAAGCCGAAAAACAGATCGAAAGCTTCACGGTCGTTGTTCCAGGCGTCGAAGCGGCAACTCTCCAGGCAGCGGCCGAACGCGGCCGGATCATCGCCCAGGCCCAGAACTTCGCCCGCCAGCTCAGCAACGAACCGGCCAACAAGCTCACGCCGGCTCAATTGGCAGAGAACGCTCGAAACATGGCCAGAGAGTCCGGCCTCGAATGCCAGGTACTCGATCAGCAGGCCATGAATAAGCTCGGGATGGGAGCTCTGCTGGGCGTCGCCCAGGGAAGCAGCAATCCCCCGTTCCTCATCGTCCTTCGGTATCGCCCGGCAGTACCTTCCGGACCGGATCACCTGGCTCTGGTCGGCAAGGGTGTCACTTTCGACACCGGCGGCGTGTCCATCAAGCCTGCCGAGGGCATGGAAAAGATGAAGTACGACATGTCCGGCGCGGCCGCCGTCATCGCCGCCATGCGCGCACTCGCGCAGCTCAAACCCGGGTTGCTCGTAACCGCCTACGTTCCCACCGTCGAGAACATGGTCAGCGCCAACGCCCAGCGGCCCGGCGACATCGTCACCACTCTATCCGGCAAAACGGTCGAAGTGCTCAACACCGACGCCGAAGGCCGCCTCATCCTGGCCGATGCCATCACTTACGCTAAGCGCAACGGCGCGACGCATATCGTGGATGCCGCCACCCTCACCGGGGCCATCGGTGTGGCCCTCGGCCAATACAACATCGGAGCCTTCACCAATGACGAGCCGTTTCTGCAGCGGTTCCTCAAAGCGGCAAAAGCCGCCGGCGAAAAGACGTGGCAGCTTCCCATGGACGAAGAGTACAAAGAATACCTGAAATCTGCTTTTGCGGATCTTCCCAATATCGGCTCCGGCCGGCAGGCCGGCTCGATTACTGCTGCCTGGTTCCTGCGCGAATTCGCCGATTCGACGCCCTGGGTCCATCTGGATATCGCCGCCACTGCCTGGCTCGACGAAGGCAAGAGCTGGCTCTCCAAGGGACCTACCGGCGTCGCGGTTCGATCATTTATCGAACTGGCTCGCGATTGGCAGCAAATTCTTTAGCTCCGGAGCGGCAAGTCGTTCATCAGCCAATTCGTCGCAATGCCCGGCTTCGAATTCGAAAGCGGCCGTGCATCACTTTGTAAGGACGGGAAGGTTATTATGATCGCTCGCAAATGTACGATATGGCTCGGTACTGTCCTGTGCCTCTCTCTTTCGCCCGTCAATCGGGCGCAGGAGTCCGGCGTCCCAACCTTCAAGATTGATCCACAAAAGAGCTCAATTAAATTCAGCGTAAAAGCGTCGGTGCCGATTCAGGGTGTTTTTGATAAATGGGATGCGACACTGACATTCACGTCTACCGACGTCCTGACGGGCGTACTCGATGTCAAGATTCAGGCAGCGAGCGTTGACACCGGCAGCGGCATGAAGAACGGGAAACTGAAAGGTAAAGACTTCTTTGATGCCGAGCACAACCCCTACATTACATTTCACTCAACAAAGGTTGAGCAGACCGGTCCCGATAGCTTCAGCCTTCCTGGCACGTTCACGATCCGTGGTGTTTCCAAGCCCGAGACCCTGACATTTACGGTTACCGGCAAAGGAACCGGATCAGGGTCCATAAACGGTACCATGGCTTTTGACCGCAAAGATTACGGGATGAACAGTGGCATTCCTTTCATCAAGATCGCTGACCGCGTCGAGGTGACGGTCGACCTTCGCGGTGAGCGAACCAGTGGTCCGCCGCTTGTTTTTAAGCAGTAGCCGGAGCGCAAAGCGCTTTTGTATCCATTCGCCTGCTCGCTGCAGATCCTTAGCGTCGACGAAAAGCACATACGCGGCGAGAACGTCCCACTGAAAAGTGGGCACGTTCAGCGCATACTCAAGCGAGAGGTGGAACAGCACTCCCATCGCTAGCAATGGATATCTCAGTTCCTTAAACCAGATCAGAACTCCTAGCGCGAACTCAAGTGCGAGCGTGAGCCATGTCCCGAGTTTCAGAAGTATCGGCTCATTTAGCCAGTGCGGAACCGGGAATCGCCGCATCTCATGCAGATGGCTGACATAGTAGAGTGCCGTCCCGTTCACCCATGTCTCGCCCATCGATTTCCACGAGAAGGCGCACGAATACAGCAGGGCCAGCTCGAACTGAATCATGCGCTGTGCCCACGGGCTGCGCGGCCGCACCTTCTCGCCTGCGCGGCCGAGGCGTTTCAGAATAAGCCGGTCCAGCGACAGCATCGCCCCCGCGGGCGCAAACATTAGAAAGAAAGCCGCCACCCGCAGAAACGTATCGCCGCCGTGATTGATGTATAGGTTCCGTTCATGAATCGAAGCGAGGCAGAGGAAGACCACTACACTGCTCACGCGGCTCAATAGCCCAACCGTCAAAAGCACTGCGAAACACAGAAAAAACCAGAAAAAGGCTCCGATCCACTGATCACTCGCCGGCATTATCTTGAACAAGTTCAGCCTGACGCCGGGCTCTACTTTCGACATGGTCTTTAGCGTGACCCAGCCATGCGGCCCGTACCAGTTCAACCAGTCCGCGTGTAGCAGAATCAGATTCGCAATCACGACTAATCCAAACAGAATCCGGAACAGTGAGACCGGCAGGGGCGATTGCGGCGTAAAAAAGAATTCATTCCACGCTTTAGCCACCGTCCGCAAACTCACTGCAGATCCTCGGGCTTCACTCGATATTCAAAAAAAATGCGCGCCCTCCCCTCGCCTGGCTTATACGGAACTGCGGAGGGAGGCGGAATCTCCGACCAGTAACGCACCAGCAGTACGATCTGCGCCGGGTTCGCGGGATTGTTGTACATGCGTGCAAGGTGGCGCGCCACGTCCGGCCATAACGCCGAGCTGCTCTGCTCCTGAAGATTCTCTGAGAATTTGCGGTACCGTTCTTTGAAGTACCGCCCGGTCACGCTGAGCTGCTCCATTCGCGGAAACTTCCAGTTGTGAATCCGCCCATCCGCCGTAATGACCGCCGCTTCCACATAAGCATTCACCTGCCGCGGCGTTGGCGCGAACGTATCCCAGGATTGAAACAGCCCGGACCATAGCATGTAAGGCCGGATGAACGTGCGAATCGCGCTGACCAGAGGAGTGTTGAACGGTACCGCCCAGCAAGTAATGGCAATCAGATGAAACAGCAGAAACGCGCTCACCGCGGCATGCCAAAGCCGTTGCTTGTTCCCGCGCCGGTCTGCGCGTTCATGGCCCGGCAATTCTAGTGTCATTCGGCGCCTTCAACGCTCCATGCTAGCGTGACGGCGCGGAATTTCCGTGCAAAACTCACTTCCGGGATACGTCTAGGAGGGGAATATACTCGGATGTGCCCGCGCTACTAGCGCGCGCTTTGACCGAAACTTAGTTGAAACGTTCCGGAGGTTGTTCACGATGCAGCTTCGTGTCCTGGGTTTTGTGCTTGCCGGCGGGAAAGGGACGCGCCTCTTCCCGCTTACCAAAGAACGCGCCAAACCAGCCGTGCCGTTCGGCGGCCGATACCGCATAGTCGATTTCGTGCTTAGCAACTTCATCAACTCGGGAATCTACTCAATCTACGTTCTGATCCAGTTCAAAAGCCAGTCGCTCCTCCAGCATCTCCGGGAAGGCTGGGAGGTCAGCGGTCTGCTCAAGAACAACTTCATCATCCCGGTACCCGCTCAGATGCGCTCGGCACAGGAAGACTGGTACCGGGGTACCGCCGATGCCATCACCCAAAACATTAACCTGATCGAGCAGGCGGACCCGCACGTCGTCGCGATCTTCGGCGCGGATCACATCTACCGCATGAATATCCGCCAGATGATCGAATACCACGTCGAAAAACGTGCCGGCGTCACCATCGCCGCCATTCCCGTCAAGAAGGAACTCGCCTCCGAGTTCGGCGTGCTCGAAACGAATCCGGAAGGCAACGTCATCGCCTTCCATGAAAAAAACTCCAATGCCCCCACCATGCCCGAAGACCCCACGCGTGTCCTCGCGTCCATGGGCAATTATGTGTTCTCAACTGATCTTCTCTTGCGCGAACTCTATGCCGACGTCCAGCGCGACAATTCGCACGACTTCGGCAAAGACATACTCCCCGGACTGATCGGCCGCGCCGACATGTTCGCCTACGATTTCCAGACGAACGTGATTCCCGGCGATCCCATCGGCTCGCCTCAGTATTGGCGCGACGTTGGGACGCTCGATGCCTATTACGAAGCAAGCATGGACCTGCGCGCCGTCTCGCCCGAGTTGAACCTCTACAACCGCCAATGGCCGCTGCGTACGGCCAGTTACTTCGATGCGCCCGCCAAGTTTGTCTTCGATGAAGAAGGCCGCCGCGGATTCGCGGTCGATTCCATCATCGCCGGGAGCTCCATCATTTCAGGCGGAGCCGTGCGCTGTTCCGTGCTTGGCCGCGGTGTTCGCATCCACACGGGAGCGTTCGTCGAAGAATCAGTGATCTTTGATAACTGTGACGTCGGCCGGCACGCGAAGGTCCGCCGCGCCATTCTTGACAAGAACGTGATGGTTCCACCGGGCGCGGAAATCGGCTACGACCTCGAGGAGGACCGCAAAAAATATCACGTCACCGAGAGCGGCATCGTCGTCGTCGAAGGGCACCAATCGACCGTCGACATCGCCACCCTGCAGGTCTAGCCATGGTCGTGAAGAACCAATTCCGGCTTTGAGATCGCCTCCACCGTCAACGCCGTCGCGACGACCACGACGCAACCGATTACGTTGTACCAGAGAAACGAAATACTGGTAAACGCCGCTGCTATAAAGATCGCCCCTTCACCCGCGATCACGCCACAAAACGCTGCTGTGCCGCGCACGTCGCGAAAGAAAAACGCCAGCACGAATACGCCCAGCAATCCGCCATAAAACAACGAACCGACGATATTCACCCGGACGATCAGCGCTCCGAATCCCCGTCCGCCGATGGCCGCGAAAGCCACCGCATACGCACCCCAGAATACCGTGAACCAGCGCGATGCCCACAGGTAATGCCGGTCTGAACGTCCGCGAACGAAAAAACGGCCGTAGAGATCCACCACCGATACTGTCGCCAGCGAATTGATCTCCCCCGAAGTCGATCCCATCGAGGCTGAAAAGATTACTCCGATCAACAGCCCCACGATTCCGGCCGGCAGAAACTCCCTGATGAACGACAAAAAAATGTAGTTCGTGTCGTCGTACGCCTCGCCCCCATGCAGCCGGCGAATGATTCCCAAGCCTTGCCGGCGCGCCGCGTTGAAGGAACTCTCAGCCGCGCGGAACTGTGCGACTGCCGCGGATGTCTCTTTGCCTCCGGGACGCTCCGCCGCCGCGAGTTCGACTGCCGCTTGCCGCCGGCGCGCGAACGCCGCTTCGAATTTCTCCTGGGCTGGTTTCCACTCCGCGATCCTCGCGCCACGCGCTGCCTCCTGCGGCTGAAAAACCATCGGTGTTGGCACAAACAGCGAAAGAACAAACACCATCGCGCCGATGAACAAAATGAACAGCTGCATCGGAATCTTCACCGCCGCGTTGAAAAGCAGGCTCAGGCGGCTCTGCGCAACGGATCTCCCGGTGAGGTATCGCTGCACTTGGCTCTGATCGCAGCCAAAATAGGCCAGCGCCAGAAATGCCCCGCCAATCAGACCGCTCCAAAGGTTGTAGCGATCGCTTAGGTCCAGATGCAAGTCGACTATGTTGAGCCGCCCCGCCGCGCCCGCCAGATTCAGCGCGTCCCGGAACGAAATGCTCGCGGGCAGCACATGAATCACCAGCAGCAGGCTCACGATCAGCGCGATGAAGATCATCGTCATCTGCTGCACGTCGGCCCACGTCAGGGCCTTGATGCCGCCGCTCGCCGTATACAAAACGACAAGCCCGCCGATCACCACGGTGATCAACCGGTCCGACAATCCAAGCACCCCGGCCAGCGCCACCGCCGGCGCGTATAGCCCGATTCCCGCCGCCAGCCCGCGCTGGATCAGAAACACTATGCTCACGAGCGCCCGTGTTTTCGGATCGAACCTCTGCTCCAGATACTCGTACGCGGTGAACACGCGCGCGCCGTGAAAAATGGGAACAGCCGTGGCCGAGAGAATCACCATTGCGACTGGCAGCCCGAAATAGAACTGGACAAAGCGCATGCCATCGACATAACCCTGGCCGGTGGTCGAGATAAACGTGATAGCACTGGCCTGCGTGGCGAGAATCGAGAGCCCCATCGCGTACCAGGGCATCGTCTTGCCCGCCAGCAAATATTTGTTCGTGGTGTTACTGCCGCGTCCGCGGTACAGCCCGTACGATACCAGCGAGATCAGCCACGCAAAGAGAACAGCCCAATCGAGCGGCCTCATCCGAGAGCGCTTTTGAGCGCGGCTACCCGGTCTCGCCGAAGTTCCCCATCCACTGTCCTCGGCACGCGCGCCGCCCGCCCCACATGCACCTCGGTCAAATCGTCATCCGCGCGCAATCCAGCCAAAACGCATTGGCATAGTCCCGCCGCCACTAGCAGCCGTATCCGTTCGCCGGCGGCCGCCTGCCATTCCCGAAGCCGCCTCCTTCGCTCTTGCCAGGGCCCCTCTCCGCCGCTCGTCAGAATGCGATCAATCTGCGGAAACTGCTTGAGTTGTTCTATCGCCCTGAAAGGATCCGCCGCGTCATCGAACGCTCTGTGAAAAGTGACATTGGCGCCCGGCGCCGCTTCCAGCACGCGCCCAGTCGCTTCTACATCGATGGCGCCCTGCTTCGCGAAGCCGAACACGAGCCCATCCACTTGCAGCGCTGCGATTTCACGCGCTCGCTGGCATAATCGCTCCAGGTCCGCGCCGGCTTCGAGCGTCGCCGATTCGCGTACCATCACGCGTATCTGAATCTGCACGCTGTGCAACACGCGCTCGATGGTGTGCGCATCCGGAGTCAGCCCGCCCGTCCCGAATGCACGCACCAGTTCCACCCGATCCGCCCCCCCAGCTTCCGCTTCCCGGGCTTCTTCTTCTGAGGTGGCAATTACCTCGAGAAACTTCCGCATCGCGCTCAGCCGCATTCTATCTTGCCGCCCAGCAATTGGGTCACAGCGTGATCATCGAAAGCGGAAATGCTGTGTCACCGCATAGAGCGCCGCAATCAAAGCGGCCAAATAGCACAGCACGGCAATATAGACACGCTTCCACGTGCGCAGAAAAGGCGGCGGCTCGTGCGTTCCGGCGCCCATCAGCTTCTCCTCGTTTGATCCGCTATCCACAGGCTGACGGAGGGTGCGCTTTATCTCCGACATTGGCTTTATCCGTGCGTGTTCGACTCAGGTTTAGCTTACCTTGAGCACGGAAGAACCACAGGTTAAACTGGGACAGCTTACCAAGCTAGGGAATCCGGCAGTATCCCGTAAGGTACATAACGTATTATCCTGAAGTTTCTAACTACCGCTAACAGGAAAGTATGAGCGTTCGAGCCGCAGTGTGGTACGCGCGGCGATCCTCCGCTCATCGGGTACACTGAACTCCGTGGCAAATCAGGGCTCTGCTCGACCAGCTACTAATGTCTTGATCGTTGACGATGAAGAATCGCAGCGCGGGCCTTTGGCTGCCATGATTTCGGCCTGGGGTTTCAATGTCGAGACCGCGGCCGACGGGCAGGAAGCCCTCGATAAGCTCGCCACTTTCACGGCCAACGTCATCGTCACCGATTTGATGATGCCGCGGATGGACGGTTTCGAGCTCATGAAGCGTCTGAACTCCGATGGCGGCATGCCCCCCGCGATCGCGCTGACCGCATTCGGCAATATAGAAACCGCCATCCAGACCATTCATGATCTCGGCGCATTTTGGTTTCTCGAAAAGCCCATTCAGCCGGCCGCTCTTCGCGTGCTCCTGGAACGCGCCGCCTCGCAAAGCCAACTCGCCGAAGAAACCGAGCGCCTCCAGCGGCAGCTCGCCAATACGGGCGTGCTTGTCGACATGGTCGGTACTTCGCCGCAGATGCAGCAGGTCTTCAACACCATTCAGCAGGTCGCGCCCAGCAAGGCCGCGGTCCTCGTTGTCGGCGAAAGCGGTACCGGCAAAGAGCTGGTTGCCCGCGCCATTCACCAGCTCAGCAATCGGCGCGCCGGCCCGTTCGTTGCCATCAACTGCGCCGCTATGCCTGAAACCCTCATGGAAAGTGAACTCTTCGGGCATGAGAAAGGCGCGTTCACCGGGGCGCTGGAGCGCCGCGCGGGCTGCTTCGAGCTGGCCCAGCACGGCACGCTGCTGCTCGACGAACTGGCCGAAATGCCGTCGAACACCCAGGCCAAACTGTTGCGTGTTCTCGAAGACTCAAAAGTGCGCCGACTCGGCGGCAAAAGCGAGATGTCGGTTGACGTTCGCGTCATCGCCGCCACGAATCGCAGCCTTGATGATGCACTGAAAAACGGCGATCTTCGCGAGGATCTCTATTACCGCATCAACGTGTTTCAAATTTCGCTGCCGCCGCTGCGGCAGCGCCTCGGGGATCTTCCCGTGCTCTGCGAAACGCTCATCGCACATCTGAATCGGAAGCACACCTGTAACGTGACGCACGTCACGCCGGATGTCATGGACGCATTTCGCAAATACTCCTGGCCCGGCAATGTACGCGAGCTTCGCAACGTGCTCGAGCGCGCGGTCATCATGGCCGGGGAAGGCGCCATTCAGATGATGCATCTGCCATACGATTTCGGCGTTTCCGTCGGCTCGCGCCCGCCAGCGCAGGTCTTCGAGCCCGATAGCGTGCGTCTTCCTGTAGGCACGACCGTCAGTGAAGCGGAGAAGGCGCTGATTCAGGTCACGCTCCAGCACACCAAGAACAACAAAACGCGTGCAGCCGAAATTCTCGGCATCAGCCTCAAGACCCTCTTCAACAAGCTCAAAGAATACGGCGCCGCCGAAACCGCCGAAACCAACGCCTGAACTCGTTGGCGCTCATATCCGCATCACCTCCATCAGTTCGGGTGTGGTCAGAGTATCTTCAATGAAATCGAACTGACCCTTGTCTTTCACTGCCCGCGCAGCTTGGAACAAGCCAGTCATGGCAGCGCGATAGAGCGAAGTTGCCAGGCTGATGCGCTTGACGCCGGCGGCGCCGAGTTCGCTTACCGGAAACGACTTTCCCCGGATCCCCGCCATGAAGTTGAAGGGTCGCGACACGGCCGAACAGACTTCGCGCACGGCGGCCAGGTCGGGCAGGCCGGGCGCGAAGAGGACGTCCGCTCCAGCCTGCTCAAATGCCCGCAGCCGCGCGATCGTCTCCTCAAGACTCGGCGAGGCATACAGGAAATTGTGTGCGCGCGCGGTCACAAGAAAGGGGAAGCTCAGCGAACGCGCCGCATCCGCAGCCGCTGCAATTCGCTCCACGGCCAGTGAATGCTCGTACAGAGGGCGAGCGGGATCTCCGGTCGTGTCCTCGATCGTGCATCCCACTAGACCGGCCGCGGCGGCAAGCCGGACCGTTTCGGCCACAGCTTCCGGTGCATCACCGAATCCCCTTTCTAGATCTGCAGATACTGGCAGATCGGTAGCGTTCACGATCGTGCGGGCATGCGCTAATGCCTCCTCTCGCGTCAGTGTGCCGTCTCTTTTGCCACTTGCAACGGCAGATGCCGCGCTCGATGTCGCCAAAGCCTCGAATCCGAGGCCAGCCAGCAGGCGCGCGGAACCCATATCCCAAGGATTCGGAATCACGAACACACCCGGGCGATCGTGGAGAGCGCGAAACCGTAGCGCCTTGTCTTTCTGTGTCGAATTCATGAAATCACTTTTACGACGGACAGTCCTCCTGACTGGTAACTGACAGTTATCCCGAAGAGTTCTTTTATGATGTGGGTGGATAACTCGGACCTTACCAGCAGTTACTCCGTGTCTGCCCAATAACCCTGGCGCGCATGCACGCGCCAATCTCCGTGCCGCTGGATGCTGACTGACAAGCGATGATATCCCGGCGCCTGGGGGTCGGTAGGCACGAACGTGAGCGTGTAGCGGTTGTGAATCTCCGTCCCCGCCGCGCTCAATTGCGCCTCCAGGCCCCGCAGCGTCGTGAATTTTTCATGCGCGCCGCCGGTCGCCTCGGCCAAAGCCTGCGAGACATTCACCTTGGCCAGCCGTGCCAGCTCCATTCCTAGCGCTAACAGTGGAATGCCGCCTTGCGCATTCGGATCATACGCACCCGGCGCGCCCGGCTGCGGCTGTTGATCTGAAGGCTTCTGTGTAAACGCGGTCGCATAAGCCGAATACGATAACGTGTAAATCACCACGTTCTCCTTCTGCGCTTTTTCGGTGACATCCGCGAAATGAGTCTTGCTACCGCGATCACGTGACTCGCTGATCAGCACCACGACGCGACGCGCACTCTCTCCCGTGTGCGCTAGCAGGTCACACGCCAAACTGACGCCGTCTAATATCCGCCCCGAGTCGCCGTTACCTGAGATCCTGGCGAAAACATCTCCGAGAATGTTGGGATCGGCCGTAAAGCCCTGCACAACCCGGACGTCATTTGAGGCCGTCACCACCGCCGCCTGGCTCGGCGCTCCCGTCCCCATGTCATTCGTGATGTAACTGCTGACCACGGCCGCCGTCTTCTTGATCTTCTGGAGTGCTGCATCACTGAAGTCGCTGGTCTGCAAGACCAGGACTGCATAGACAGGCAGCGCATCCGAATCGCGCGAAATCATCTGTGAAACTTGCGGCTTGCCGTCGCTCAACACCAGGAAATCATTCGCGCTCAAGCCTTCAACTGGCTTGCCCGATTTCGTCAACACCGAGACCGGAACCACCACTTCCCGCGCCCGTGTGCGGAACTGTGGCTCTTGCGACCAGGCTGCCGCTGCCGTTAACATCAGCGCTGCCCATTTCACGCTTCCGCTGACGCGCGCCGGCACTTATTGGTTTCGCAAGCGTCACGGCGCGTGCCACGAGCGGATTTAACACGGTTTTCTAGGCGAAATTCAACCCGGAGGCCGCCTGAACCTGCATGTTACGCTGAGATTTTCTCGCCCGAAATGCCCGAAACTTCTGAACTGAAGCGCACCCCGCTGTTCGATGTTCACGTCGCCTCGAAAGCAAAGATGGTTGATTTCGGCGGCTGGAACATGCCCGTTCAGTACTCGGGAATCATCGAGGAACACAACGCCGTCCGGCACGCGGCCGGTCTCTTTGATGTCAGCCACATGGGCGAAATCGACATTCACGGCCCCCAAGCGGCTGAACTGACCGATTTCGTCTCCAGCAACAACGCCGGCAAAATGAAGATCGGCCAGGCGCATTATTCAGCGCTGCTGAATGAGAATGGTGGCTTTATCGACGACATCCTCGTGCACCGCGTCGCGCCCGATCACTTCTTCCTGTGTGTCAACTCGTCCAACCAGGCAAAAGATTACGAGCACATTCGCGCGCACAACCGCTTCGACGCGCACGTTGATTTCTCCAGCGATCGTTACGCCCAATTCGCCATTCAGGGCCCGAAGGCCCTTGCCACGCTGCAGAAACTCACGCCCGTGAATCTAAGCGACATCAAGTACTACTGGTTTGTAGACGGCCAGGTGTCTGGCGCGCCCGCACGCATCGCGCGCACCGGCTACACCGGGGAAGATGGTTTCGAAATCTACCTTCCGCCCTCTGAAGCCGAGCGCATCTGGAATGAGATCCTTGCCTCCGGCGCCGGATTCGGCATCAAGCCATGCGGTCTGGGCGCGCGCAACACGCTCCGGCTCGAAGCGAAAATGGCGCTCTACGGCAACGAGCTGACGGATTCCATCAATCCTTTCGAAGCCGACTTGGCCTGGATCGTCAAAATGGATAAAGGCGATTTCGTCGGCCGCGCCGCGCTCCAGAACGCGCTCTCGGCTGGCATCACCCGCAAATTGGCCGGCTTTGAAATGCGGGATCGCGGCATTGGCCGCGACGGCTATGAGATCCTGCTCGACGGCAGGCCTGCGGGCTGGGTCACCAGCGGCGGGCCCTCGCCAACCCTCAACAAAAATATCGGCCTCTGTTATCTGCCGGCCGAAAAAACTGCTCAGCCCGGCGTTCCCATCCAGATTCTTATCCGCAACACGCCGGTGAACGCCGTCACCGTGCCCACACCTTTCTATAAGAGGCCAAAATCATGAGCTATCCCGAGACTTACAGGTACACGAAAGAGCACGAGTGGGTCCACCTCGATGGCAATCACGCCACTGTCGGCATCACGGAGCACGCGCAGCATGAGCTCGGCGACATCGTCTTCGTCGATTTGCCGCAACCCGGCACGCAGGTCACCAAAGGCCACACCTTCGGCTCTGTTGAATCCGTCAAAGCCGTCTCCGATATATATGCGCCGGTGTCCGGCCAGGTTCTCGAATCCAACGAACTGCTGTCAAAGAGTCCGGAGAAGTTGAACGAAGACCCGCACGGGGACGCCTGGCTGATCAAAATCTCGATTGCCTCCGATCCGGCCGAAATAAATGCATTGATGTCCGCTGGTGATTATCAAAAGTATGTGGGGGCCGAATAGATTCTGCCTCCACACTCGACCGCGCTGCTATTTTTCATACTGAGCCGCGAACGGGACGGAGTGGCGGCAAAAAACAGGAACCTAGTTGCGTTACTTACCTAAATCAGATTCTGAACGGCGCGAGATGCTCGATGTCATCGGGCTTCGCTCGCAGGAAGATCTCGTTTCGTATTTGCCTTCTGAGGTGCGCTTCAATGGGCGCCTTCGGCTCGAAAACGGCAAAAGTGAATACGAAATTATCGACTACTTCAAGCACCTGGCGGATGAGAACGCGAATGGGTACGCAACGTTCTTGGGCGCTGGGGTTTACAATCACTACCGTCCCGTACTTGTCGACACCGTCGTCTCGCGCGGCGAATTTCTGACGTCGTACACGCCGTATCCGGCCGAGATCTCGCAAGGCACTCTCACCAGCATCTTCGAGTTCCAGACCATGGTCTGCCAGCTGACCGGCATGGAAGTCGCCAATGCCTCCATGTACGACGGCTCCTCCGCCGTGCCGGAGGCCGCCATGATGGCCGTTCGCATTACGCGCCGCGATAAGATTCTCATCGCCCGTTCCGTGCACCCTGAGTATGGTCAAGTCCTCCGCACTTACACGCAGCACCAGGGCATACCGGTCGAAGAGATCAAGTACTCCAAGAACGGGCGCGTCGATCTCGACGATCTGAAATCGAAGCTCAGTGAAGGGGTGGCCGCGATCATTGTGCAGACGCCAAACTTCTTCGGAATTCTCGAGCAGTTAGATGAAATCTCTTCGCTTGCGAAAAGCAAGGGCGCGCTGTTGATTGTAGTTTTCACCGAAGCCGTCGCGCTCGGGCTCATCGAACCCCCGCGCCAGGCCGATATCGTCGCCGGCGAGTTGCAAAGCTTTGCTATCTCTCCCAGCTATGGCGGTCCTTACGCCGGCATAATCGCCACCCACGAAAAGTACATGCGCCAGTTGCCCGGACGTCTCGTCGGCGAAACCACGGACGCGCATGGCGGCCGGGCTTTTTGCCTGACGCTTGCCACGCGCGAGCAGCACATCCGCCGCGAGAAGGCCACCTCGAACATCTGCACGAATCAGGCCCTGCTCGCTCTCATGGCCACGGTATTCATGACTATTTACGGCAAGCAGGGGTTGCGTGAGCTTGCCGAACAGAACCTTTCCAAAGCCCATTACCTCGCCGCAAAGCTGCCCCTGCGCTTTGATGCGCCGTTTTTCAACGAATTCGTTGCGCGCACGAATGGCCGCTCGCCTGAACAGATCAACGCCGCTCTGCTCGAACACAAAATCATAGGCGGGCTCCCGCTCGGCCGTTTCTATCCGGAGCTGGACGGATGCATGCTCCTTTGTGCCACGGAAATGAGCCGCCGCGAAACGATGGACACAGTTGCGCAAGCTTTCAAAGGGGGGCGGGCTTGAACCCGCGCGAAGCTCAGCCCCTTAAATCGAATGATCAATAAAGTCTCCAAGCACATCGTTCAAAATGAGCCGCTCATCTTCGAGCGCACTTCGCCGGGCAAGCGCGGCTACCAACTTCCCGAACTCGACGTCCCTCCCGTCGACCCCGTCCAGGCGCTCGGCGCAAAAAACGTCCGCTCCGAAATCGAAGATTTTCCGGAGGTGAGCGAATTCGAAGTGCTGCGCCACTTCTCTCGCCTCTCCACCTGGAACTACGCGATTGACCTCGGGCTGTATCCGCTCGGCTCATGCACCATGAAGTACAATCCCCGGGTCAATGAAGTGGTTGCCCGGACCGAGGGGCTCGCCTGGGCGCATCCGTATCAGCCGGAACACCTCTCTCAAGGTGCGATGCAGGTGATTGCGGCGCTCGAACATGCCCTCGGCGAAATCACCGGCATGGACGCCGTTACGCTCCAGCCCGCTGCCGGTGCGCATGGCGAGTTTACCGGTATCTTAATGATCCGCGCTCTGCTTGAATCGCGCGGCGGAGCTCGCAGCAAAATCCTCGTCCCGGATTCGGCGCACGGCACGAATCCCGCTACCGCCATGATGGTCGGTTACAGTGTCGAAAACATCAAGTCGAATGATCGCGGGGTCGTTGATCTCGAAGTCCTCGCGCGCGCTGTCACGGATGATGTCGCCGCCCTCATGATCACCAATCCGAATACGGTGGGTGTGTTCGAAGAGAACATCCGGAAAATCTGCGGCATCCTGCACGATAAAGGCGCGCTCGTTTACATGGATGGCGCGAACATGAACGCGCTCGTCGGCGTTGCGCGCCCGGGCGATTTCGGAGTCGACGTTATGCATCTCAACCTGCACAAAACGTTCTCGACCCCTCACGGCGGCGGAGGGCCCGGCGCCGGTGCAGTCGCTGTTGCTCAGGTTCTTACTCCATTTCTACCCGGCCCGCGCCTGCGGCGAGCGGCCAACGGGTGGACGTGGAACTATGATTGCCCTCAATCGATCGGCCGCGTCCGCGCCTTTTATGGAAATTTCGGCGTGTTGATTCGCGCGCTCGCCTACATACTGGCGCATGGCGGCAATGGTCTGCGCCAGGCCACCCTCGATGCGCTGCTGAATGCCAACTACCTGCGCACGCTTCTCGAGCCTCACTACCAAATCGCCTACGAAGCGCCCAGCATGCACGAGTGCGTGTTCAGCGACGACCGGCAGGCGAAAAAAGGCGTGCGTACCGGAGATATCGCCAAGCGTCTCATCGATTACGGCTTCCATCCGTACACCGTCAGCTTCCCCCTGATCGTGCGCGGCGCGCTCATGATCGAGCCGACCGAAACCGAAAGCAAACTCGAGCTCGATCAGTTTGCCGGCGCCATGATCTCGATCGCGAAAGAGGTCGAAGACAACCCCGAACTCGTCCTCAAAGCCCCGCATTCCACCCGCACGCCGCGCGTCGACGAGGTGACGGCGGCACGCAAGCCGGTTGTCCGCTGGAGACCCGCGGCTGCCGCCAGCCAGGCGGCTGACTGATCCACCCCGAACCGCCCGTCAGCCCACGCCGGTACGCGGCGCCGAGCCTTTCACGCCTTCTCGCTCGTCAGTAATTGCCACTTCGCTGCCGGCGGCCGGCTTCCTTGCACGATGGTCGATGACTCCAGTTTTTGAAGCTCGCGGCGTGCGATTTGCGCCCACGTGCTGGTGCCATCCAGCTTCAGATACGCCCGCCAATGCCGAACAGCGCTCATGATGTCGCGCGTTCCCTGATGCAGCAGCGCCAGATTGTAATGCGCATCCGCGTAATTCGGCTGCAGCCGCAGCGCGGCGTGGTAATGCTGTAGCGCGCTTGCAGTATCGCCTTGTTCGTCGTACAGATTGCCCAGATTGAAGTGCGCCAGCGCATAGTCCGGATCGACTTCAAGCGCCTTCTTGTACTGCTCCTCGGCATCCGCCCAGGCATGTCCGTTGAAAAACACTGTTCCGAGATTCACCAGCGCGCCGGCCGAGCGCGGATCCAGTTCCGTCGCTTTCTGGTAGGCTTCGATGATCTGTTCAAACGGCGCCCCGGTCTGTTCGAGTTCGAGGCCGTGTTCAAACCAGCGGTCCGCCTCCAGCTTGTTCCTGAGCTTTTCCGCTACACTTGCGCCATTCCGCTGCGTTACGGGCAGTTGCAGAAGCTTATTTAGCTCGGATTCCTCAAAGTCGAACAACATCTGCCCCGAGGCGGGCTCCAGCCGGTGTTTGCCGATCTTCACGCACACGCGCCGGCCTTCTTTGTAGATCTGAACATCCTGGCCGTGGTCCGGCGATTCCTTCAGAAATTCGCGCAGTCCATGAAGCGCGTCCCGCATCACGCGCGGGTGCGCCCTCTGTTCCCGCAGCCGGATCAGCCGCTTCAGCGCCAGCAAATCTGAGAAATTGTAGCGGGTTTGCCGGGGAATCAGTTCCTGGCGCTCCCAACTCCGAAGCTGCCGGTTCTCTATCTTCAGCAGCCGGCAGACGTCCTCACGGGTATACGCATCACCCGCTTCGCGCACCAACGATGGCGTCGGATGTTGCGAGTGGTCTCGCAGCATGCGGCAATGATAACACCGAATCAAAACAATCGTTTAACAATAGTGTTTCACCTCGCCGGGGGTGGTCCTCCGTCCGGCTCGCTCGTGCGCATGTTAATCTCATACTAAAGTGGTCCGATATCATGGATTCCGCTAACAGAGCCGCCATCGGCGCGTCTGAACCGTCACCCCGCACACTTGCCGAGCTCGCCACAGGCGAACGCTGCATACTGGAACGGCTCGATTTACCGGAAGGCCTAGCCAGGCGGTTGATGGAGCTGGGCTTTCTCCCCGGGCATGAAATCATACCCGGCCGGCGCGCTCCCGGCGGCGGTCCGCGTGTTTTCCAGGTGGATGGCTCTGAAGTTGCTCTAAGGGAAGAAACAGCCGCACGGCTGTACGTTCGCCTGCATCCAGAATCAGATGTCGCGGTGACTTCATGAGTGATTGCCACGGGGCTAGTCCCCGCGCCGGCCTGCTGCCGAATCCTTCCATCCTTCCTCCTCGCCCCGCCAATGACCGGCCGATCATTGTGGCCATCGTGGGGCCACCCAATGCCGGAAAATCAACACTTTTCAATCGCTTGACCGGTCTGCGCCAAAAAGTCGCCAATTTCCCCGGCGTCACCGTGGAGCACCGCATGGGCAAGGCGAAGCTCAAAGACAATCACGAAGTGTTCCTCGTCGATCTGCCCGGCGTCTACAGTCTTCACCCGCGGGCGGAGGACGAACAGGTCACGCATGACGTCCTGAAAGGCGAGCGGGGCGACTTTCCGAAGCCCGACGCGGTCATTCTCATCCTCGACGCGACGAACCTGGGCCGCCATCTGGTGCTCGCCGCGCCCATTCTCGACCTGGGCTTGCCCACCCTGGTGCTTCTGAACATGGCGGATGATCTTGAGCAGCGCGGCGGAAAGGTCGATATAGCGGCGCTTTCGTCCGATTTGAACACGCCTGTCGCTCTCATCAGCGCCTCCAAAGGCATCGGGATCGAGCGTATTCAGCAGTTCCTGATGGGCACGGCGGCGCGCCTGAACGCCCCGCCTGCCCGCATTGAGCTGCCGGTCTTGCAGGACGTGCCGAAGTGCCGCCAGTGGGCGGCCAAATTAGGCGCGCAAGCCTCCTACCGCGCCCCGGCGCCTCCACTTTGGACCCGGCGCCTGGATGCCGTCTTCCTTCATCCGGTTGCGGGTCCGCTCGTTTTTGCGGCCGTCGTGGTGGCTGTGTTCCAGAGTATTTTTTCCTGGGCGAAACCATTGATGGACAGCCTGCAAGGCGTGCTTCTTAACTTCGGGCATTGGCTCACTACCGTGCTGCCGGACTCGCCCTGGCGATCCCTGCTGGTTGACGGTATTTTGAGCGGCGTGGGCTCGGTGGTGGTGTTTCTGCCGCAGATTCTGCTGCTGTTCCTGTTCATCGGCATCCTCGAAGACTCCGGTTACTTGGCGCGAGCCGCCCTCATAGCGGATCGCACGATGGCAAAATTCGGGCTGCAGGGCAAATCGTTCATCCCGCTGCTTTCGGCATACGCCTGCGCGGTTCCCGCCGTGATGGCGACGCGTGTCATCGAGAACAAGCGCGACCGCATCGCGACCATCATGATCGCCCCGCTCATGACCTGCTCGGCGCGCCTGCCCGTGTATACGCTGATCATTGCGGCCTTCATCCCGAACATTCCGCTTGCCGGCGGGTTCTTCTCACTTCCTGCCGCTACCATGCTGAGTTTGTATATTCTCGGCTTCGCAGCCGCTATCATCACCGCGCGCGTTCTGAAATCGACCATACTCCAGAGCCGCGGCTCCTCTTTCATCCTGGAGATGCCGCCGTACCGCTGGCCCACCCTGCAATCGCTGAGCTTGCGCCTGCTCGATCGCGCCAAGATCTTTTTGAAGCGCGCCGGAACCGTCATCCTGCTCGTCGCCGTCTTGCTGTGGGTACTTGCGCACCTGCCGCTCGAGAACGGCAAAACTCCGCCGCTCGAACATAGTTTGGCCGGCATGGTCGGGAAGGGCATCGAGCCCGCCATCAAACCGCTCGGCTTCAACTGGAAAATCGGTATCGGTCTGATCACCTCTCTCGCCGCCCGCGAGGTGATCGTCGGAACCCTCGGAACCATCTACGGCATCGAAGGAGATGAGCTTCAGCAATCGAAAGGGCTGCAGGCTGCGGTGCGTCAGGATCTGAGTACGGCCGGAGCGGTCGCTCTCCTCATCTTCTTCGCCTTCGCCATGCAATGCTTCTCAACCCTTGCGGTGGTAAAGCGTGAAACGGGCGGCTGGCGGTGGCCCGCTTTCCAGTTTGGTTACATGCTGGCGCTGGCGTACTCTGGTTCCTGGATAGCGTTCCACATCACTCGTTACTTCCTCGGATGAACAATTCACATCAGGTAGTGATTCTCGGCTCAGGGTGCGCCGGGAATACGGCAGCAATCTATTCAGCCAGAGCTAATTTGCGCCCTCTTATACTCGAAGGCCATGAGCCTGGCGGGCAGCTCTCCATCACCACTGAAGTGGAGAATTTCCCCGGTTTTCCGGAAGGCATCAACGGCCCCATGCTGGTTGAACACATGAAGCAGCAGGCAATCCGTTTTGGCGCAACCTACCAGCACGCACGCGTGAAGCATGCCGATCTTTCGAAACGCCCCTTCAAACTCGAACTGGAACAGGGCGAATCGGTTCATACCTCCATCCTGATCATCGCTACCGGGGCCTCTGCTCGCTGGCTGAATCTCCCGAATGAACAAAAGCTGATCGGCCATGGCGTCAGCTCCTGCGCTACCTGCGACGGCTTCTTCTTCCGTGACAAGAAGATCATGGTCATCGGCGGCGGCGACTCCGCAATGGAAGAAGCGAATTTCCTCAGTCGATTCGGTAGCGAAGTCGCGATCGTTCACCGCAGCGAGCACTTCCGAGCGTCCCGCATCATGCTCGACCGGGCGCAACGAAATCCCAAAATCAAATTTCTCACCAATACGGTCGTGGAAGATGTCTTCGATATTGAAAAGGGCCACGTTACCGGCGTGAAACTCCGCAACGTTCGGACTCACGAAGTGTATGACCGCGAAGTGGATGGTTTCTTCGTCGCAATCGGTCACATCCCAAACACAAAACCCTTTGCGGCCCAGTTAGACCTCGACCCGGACGGCTATATCATTTCGCACGGTGGCGCACGCACCAACATTGCGGGTGTATTTCACGCAGGCGACGTGCAGGATCGCGTGTATCGCCAGGCCGTGACGGCCTCGGGCGCGGGCTGCATGGCAGCGATTGAAGCCGAGCGGTTCCTCGAGGCCGAAGGTCATTAAGGAAACCTTCAGAGCGCCCCGGTATCCAACGTTTGACCGTCTGGAAACTGATGAGCGCCCTATCACAGCCCCCCATTACCCCGCGAGCCGCGCAGGAAAACATAGATCAGATCGTCAGGCTGGAAGAAGAAGCTCAGCAGCGCCGGACCGTTTCCGAAAGGGTCGCGGATGGCATCGCTAATTTCGTCGGCAGCATGCTTTTCGTGTACGTCCATATCGTTTGGTTTCTTGTTTGGGTACCCATCAACCTCGGCTGGATTCCATTCATGAAAGCCTTTGATCCCTACCCCTTTGCGCTCCTCTGCATGATTGTGTCGCTGGAGGGTGTGGTGCTTTCGACATTCGTGCTGATTAAGCAGAACCGCATGAGCCAGCGCGCTGATACGCGCAGTCATCTTGATCTTCAAGTCAATCTGCTCAACGAAAAGGAAACGACGAAAATCATTCAGATGATCGAGCGCATGAGCCGCAAAATGGGTATCGAAGAGGACGTGGTGGATCCTGAGGTGGGCGAGTTAGGACAGGTGACCGCTGTCGAGAACATAGCGCGATCACTCGAAGACAAGCTGCCGTCCGAGTAAGTCGCTGCCCACGGGCTCTTTCCGGCGGTCCGCGGCGGGATCAACGGACGGGCGTTTTTTTAGAACTCACCGGGCCAAACCGCATCCTCTTGCCAGAGGCACTCTTCTGAAGGGATTCCAATGAAATCTCACCGTATCGCAAGGCTCGTCGCGGCAGCCCCGGCCTGTGTACTTTTTCTGCTGAACTTACACCCCGGATACGGGCAGGCCCCTCGCCAGCAGGCGTGGGCCATTCTGCAGTCAGGTACAACCGACAAAAATAGCGAAACGCGTGTTGCCGCCGTCACTGTCCTCGCGCTGATCCCGGGCGACCCCAGGGCCGCTGGCTTGGCGGTGCAAGCGCTGAACGACCAGGATCCCGACGTTCGAAAGGCGGCCGCCGGCAGCTTGGGAACCCTGAAAGCGAAGAGCGCCATCCCCGCCCTGCGTAACGCACTCAAGGATCAGGACGGTAACGTGGTGCTCGCCGCGGCTCATGCTCTGGTAATGACGGGCAGCGAAACCGGATACGGCGTCTATTACGCTCTAGTCACAGGCGAGCGCAAATCGGGAGAAAGCCTGATCGGGAGCCAGGAGCAAGAGGTTGACCAGATGCTGCATAATCCCAAGGGAATGGCCGAGATGGCATTCGAACAAGGCATCGGATATGCTCCCTTTGGCGGCATCGCCTGGGGTGCGTACCAAAAATTTCATAGCAGCGAGAACCAGGAACTGGTCGTGAAAGCAACCGCAGTCAAGATGCTCGCCAAGGATCCCGATCCACGCTCTGGAACAGCCTTGGTCAATGCGACCGGCGACAGTCATTGGGAAATACGAGCCGCCGCCTACGATGCCATCGCCCGGCGCGGTGACTCCTCGCTGTTGCCGCAAATCACTAAGGGACTTAATGACGACAAAGATGTGGCGAGACTGACGGCCGCTGCAGCCGTCGCGCAGCTTTCCACGCTGCCGAAGAAGTAAGTTCCAGCGAATCTCCCTGTCATTGTCGGCGGCGCAGCCAGCGACGCCGGGTGAGGGATGCCGGGGGTTCTAGGCGATCGAGCGGAGCTGCGCGATAGCGTCCTCCGTGTATTGGATACTCCCGTCCCAATAACCGCGTAAGACGTCCCAGTTCAGTTCGACCCAGCGACGGAGTAATTCAAGATCCTGTGCGCTTAGTTCCCCACCAATCACACGCAGCGGCCTGAGCGCCACAGTTACGAAATTGTGGGCCGCCGGTCCGCGTGATACCTTGACCCGGATATCGTGCTGCGCGTTGCCGCGCGGGGAGATCCAGACGACAAACGGTAAGCCGGTACGCGCGGGTGAGAGGTTCGCCATCAGGAACAGGTCGTCTTCTTCAAGCCCTGGCTGTGGATGGGTCATACTTACCGCCGGCCCGACGCTGACGTCGGCGAGTTCACCGGCACCGCTTCTCCTTTCAGCGCGGCGATGATTTCGTCCACAACCTTTTTCTCGCGCTTTAGCGCCTCGGCTTCCCGTGGAATCTGGGACTCAGCTTCGGCCCAATCTTTTCGATCAAGCGCTTCAAGGACACCCGGCAGCGGCTTCGCTTCATAACCGGTATACGCGCCGGGCGCATAGATCATGTTCTTGAACCACGGCCGCCCGGGTAAGCCCCCAGCATCCGTGAGCGCGGGGCCGGCCTGCATCATCAGCGCGTTCACCGCATTTACCCTTTCGGGCGGCAATGACCAGCCGCTTGCCTGATGCTTGTTCCAGGCCTTTTCAAGACGGACGGCGCTCGCGGCTAGCTCGTCCGCCGCATTCTGCACAGGAGCAAAGTTGAAATGCGGCGGCACGGGCTCGGGGGACGGAGGAAGGAGCGGTTTCAGAGGATCGCTGGTTGCGCTATAGACACCGTCTTCAAGATCCCGATTGCGGTCGC